>JACOMV010000047.1 GCA_014324065.1 Hormoscilla sp. SP12CHS1
AGACTAGAACGAGTCGCACACCGATACAGACTACTATCTCCCTTTTGGGCCAGCGTATCAGCCTTATTTCGCTGGTTTATCATAACGAGGCTTTGATAGGTTCGCTTGTTCTAACCTTGAGCATCTTTCCTAGTGGCGTCCCCGGCTTGGGCTGCCAGGTGGTCTACATTTGAGTCCTTGCTCTCCACCACGGTGATGTCGCTCCGCAGCAGTTAGGACCGGTGTCACCCCCGCATCTGGGGAAGGGGAATTGAACCCCCATGAGCGCCATAGTTGCCGGTTTACCGGCCGGACTTTCCAGCGTCAATTGACGTGTTACATACCGAAAGAATCGCACATAATCATTGGCATTGATTTTCATTTTTTACGTCCGAAAAAAAAGTTACTCATTATTTCGGTAGAGATTGCAGAAAAAAGGGAACTCATAAAAGTTGTTATACTTTCAGAGATCCCAAACATTTGTGAAAAATTTCCAAATCCAATGATATCACAAAATTTAAAGCTTGCAGCAGCGCCGACTGCAAGACTGCGCCATTGGCGGTTTTCAACATGAATATTCCGGTCTCAAACCTTGTACTTCAGATTTTCAACATGAATATGCCGTCAAATTGGGAAGTCACGAGCGCAGCCTCCTGTGATGAGGCCAGGAGGCAGAGCCTCAACCGGGGGTGACCAGGGAAATCGGAGCGTATCATGTAAGAGCGACGGGTTTTGACCACACCCGTTAGATTTTGAGATTTAACTGGAGTATAGAAGAATGAAATTAATGATTAGCGGTGTAATAATTCTGACAGCAATCCTAGCTCCGACCTTGTCAGTCAACTCACAGACCGAAAATTGCAGCCCCTCTTATCCGGGCGTATGCATCGCCCCAGCACCGCCTGACCTGGACTGCAAAGATGTCCCTCACCGGAGATTCCAAGTGCTGTCACCGGAGCGGTATCGGTTTGACGGAGTTGTGAAAGACCCTAGTTGCTGCTAAAAGGATGTTGTATCGCGTCTATTGCCCTGGATAAAGACAAACAAAGCCCGCGCAGACGGGCTTTGAAATGTTACATTTAAGGGATGCTTCCGTTCTACATTCCCAGGGTATTGCCGCGCTTGTACTGTAAATAGGCAGCGACAAACAGTCCCGCGAGGGTGACTGGGATTAGGCCCAGCACTATGCCTGAAATTAGCGGTTCAACCATCTTCAGTCTCCTAATTCTTGCAGTTGTGGGTTGTCAGTTGTCAGTTGTCGGTTGCGGGTTGTCAGTTGTCGGTTGTCCACTGACCACTAACCACTGATTCTACTGCTTTAGCAACAAGTAGTATAGCTCCCCGGTGGAATTCATCAATCCCGCCCGATCGCCTGCTTCCCTACCGGTGCCCATAAAGATATCAACTCGTCCAGCACCTTTAATAGCGCTGCCAGTATCCTGATCCATTACGTAGCGGCTGACAGAGCGAAACTCGAGTTCACCTCTAGCATTAGCATAGGGTAGCTGGGTGTGAATCAGGGCTAATGCCCCTGGTGGCATGAGAGATTTATCTGTGGCAATGGAACGTTCTGCTGTGACTGGCAAGCCTAGGCTACCGGTAGCTGGAATGCCATTGGTTTCCTGAAAGAAGATAAAACTGCGGTTGCGGGGTAAATAGCGATTCATGGCCTGGGGTGAGGCGCGAAAATAGGAAATCAGCGCTGGCAGGGTAATGTCTTCCAGCCGCATAATACCATCTCTGTATATTTCTCCGCCGACGCTGGTGTAGGGCCGATCGGTCTTGCCCGCGTAGCCCACAGTCATCACCCTACCATCTGTTAGCTGTAACCGGGCCGAACCTTGGACGTGAACTAAAAAGGCTTCAAAGCGATCGCGCAACCAGACCAATTCTAATCCCCGCAAGGGACTTTTTTCTCCCAATAGACCATCGGCACCTTCTAACTCCCGCCTGGTAGGATGAGGACGAGACCAATTAGCAAAGTCCGGAGGCAGTCGGTAGAGGGGATAGGGATATTCGGCAGTTGGCCTGGCGCTGGCAGCATAGGTAGGTTCAAAGTATCCAGTAAAGGCAACGGTGCCTTCACCATCTTCGCCTACGGATTTGTACAGGACAAATTCCCGCTGCACTGCTGCTTGTAGTTCTGTTGGGGTCTGGGATAATAGCAGCAGCACGCGAAAATGTTCCAAAGAACGCATCACCCGATCGCGCGTTATTCCCGGTACCGGATATTGGCGATAAGCTGCCGCTGCGCTTGGGGTCTGTAAATATTCCAGACTGCGGGCGATCGCCTCTAACAGGGCCTCTTTATCAGCTAGCTGACTGCCCCACCGGCATCTTCCACGTGCTCTTGTCCTGAAGGACTCGGCACGTTCCAGACACCGCCCCCAAATTTGCTCGTCCCAACCCAGCTTGTCACCGGTAACTGACTGGTCTGGACCGAGGAGGCGCAAGGGCACGGTCATGCCAATACCCGGTATCGATAGGGCTATTGATAAAGTCAGACCCAAACAAGCTAATGTTTTGTTCATCAAACCTGTCATTTCTCTGCTGCTGGAGATCGACACCACAGGTTAACGCCGGTTCCTTATTCCATTGGCGCGCGCGCGGTCAATACTGGAGGTGTACACCGGTTCTACCCGAATTGCTAGGATGCTGCGGGGACGCACCACCATATACTCACCCTGGGAAATTTTCATCGGTACATTAATGAAGCCACCGTCATATGCTTTCGGCACGACATCGCTAGCGTACCATTTTTGAAACTCTTTAATCGTCAGGAAACGCACTGTCTCCCGGTGACCGCCCTCGATCAATAGGTGTACGGCAAATTCATCAGGGGTTCTTGGCATAGTCTTCTCTCAAAGCACCGACATCATTATGGGATGCTTGCAGTTGCAAATCATTCTGTGTTCCTACCGAAATGATATTCTACTCGATTAGGAAAGCAAATTGAACCGCAACAGCAGTGTTTCGATCGTCTGGGGCAGTATCTGCTGTAATTCTTGCCTATTTTTGTATAATAGGCGATTCTGACCGGGCAAGTCAAAGGGAAACTGTCCGGGCATGTCCTCTCGTTCTTGCTGTACTAGCAATATCTGTTCCCATCGCTTGCTCTTGAGAGCATAACCCATTTCTACACATACATTCGGACTGGGTATCAGCTGCTGGCCCCCTTCCCGGGCCACCTGGGCGATCGCGGTCCCATCTGCCA
Source organism: Hormoscilla sp. SP12CHS1 (assembly GCA_014324065.1). Lineage (GTDB taxonomy): Bacteria > Cyanobacteriota > Cyanobacteriia > Cyanobacteriales > Desertifilaceae > Hormoscilla. The sequence goes on from JACOMV010000047.1 coordinate 3,194, forward strand.
CAAACAGCAAACTCTTGCGGATCCGTCCCATCAGTTTGCTTTTTAATCTAATGGGTGCGTTGCTGGGGCGATGCGATCCTTCCACCGCGATTTTCAGGCGCGATCGTCTATTGATATCGGAGACCACCCGATCCAGTTCTTCCGAGATGGCTTCACTTGAGGTCTGGTACTCCGTCTGATAGCATAGGAATATTATCGGATCCAAATTGCCCATCACCTCTTGCTTCGCGAAATATATCTCGTGACTGGTCAGGTCTATATTGGAGATTGCGTACCCACCGCTGCCTTCAATGTAAAATTCTACGACATCTCCTTCCAGATAGCGCCCAAACCACTCTGAGTTTCTCACTTCTTCGCTATCTTCCAAGAAATCTGCTCGCAGAGCTGATTTTAGCAGACTATTTTTACTCAAGCGGATATCTGGAGGACGCTCGCTCAGCTCTCTTATCGGTTCGTACTCTTTAAGATACCATGCTTTCAGAGCAATTATTGCCATAATTCTTTTTCGCTGCTTCCCGTATTTAAACCACAACAGCACCCGGTTCGCCCGACCGAGTGACTTCCTCCCTTGTTTGAGCCTATCTGGAGTTGAACTTATTCTACCATTTCTATCGCCATATCGGGCTATTGCGGTAGAGTTCAAAGTTCCCACCTCTTTACTCTGAGGATGTTTCAGCCTTTTGCTTGGGTGCTGTTTTGGTTTGACGAGACAGATTTAACTTAAACAGCTTTTTTTCCTCTTTTCTCTCAACTTGGACTTGGCTGTTTATCTGCCAGAGAAGCTAATGCTTCATGTTTCTACCTTAAACGCTTCTGGGTGAGGATGCCAACCCCTTGTAACAATTCTTTACATTTCCCGACCTTAAACACAACAGCACCCCAGGGTATTACCAAGAATACACTGTGGCAACTCCAGGAGTAACAATGAGAGGTAGCCGACGTCTGATTGTCGGACAAAATGGAGAAATGTACTATACAGAAGATCATTACAATAGCTTTCAAGAAGTCCTATTGCAGCCTTGATCAAAAAGAGGTAAAAATGAATCAAAAAATCCAGGTTCTAGAAACATCTGCCCTCAAACCTGAATTGGGGATTGACCGGAAGCAGCTAATTCCCAAAATGATTGCAGAACTGTCCGGGCATGGCATTCAGGTATTTTATCTGGATGGGAGAGAAATTTCCAGCAAAGCGGAATTTTTAAGCCAAGCGGCTAAAGCTATGAATTTTCCTGCCTATTTCGGGGCTAACTGGGATGCCTTCGATGAATGTATCATTGATTTAGAATGGTGTCCCGCCCAGGGATATATCTTAATATACGATCGACCTGACGTTTTCGCCACATCTGACCCCGAACAGTGGAAAATAGCCCTGGATATTTTGCAATCAGCGGTTGAATACTGGCGCGGGCAAAACATCCCTATGGATGTGTTTTTGCTGCATTAATTTGTTTCATTTCGCTTCCTTGACAAGTATTTTTCAGGTAAAGTCAAATAGGCGACCTAACCAGGCGATCAAGGCGATCGCCCCTGGTTGTGCGTAACTCAATACTTGGGCTGTTATTGCTTGTCCCATGGGCATGCCGGGATTTTCCTACCATGCTAGCCAAGTATGGATGAGGGCTTTTGGATGCTGTACTATAGAATAGCGGTTAATGCCTGTTGCTTCCAATTCCTGCAAAACTGTTTCCGCTTTAGCAAGTAGGGCGTCTTCGCTGGGAATAAGACTGGCAACAAAATCTTCCAGCATTCCTGGGACTTGATTGTTAGGCATCAACCAAACTCCTACTTGAGGCAGTTCTGCTTGCCGATCGACCCAACCTTCAGCAGGTGGAGATGAAGGAATGTTTTGATAACCAACGGATCTTAATCGATTTCCTACCGCTTGCCATCGCGCTGCCACGTCCCGATCAGCATCAACTACTATCCCCAGAGTGCGCAAATTCTCATTTCTAAATCTGTTTGGCAAACCCCTCCAGAAGTGCTTCAACTCCTTCTGTACCGCCTTCTTCGGGCACTTCAACGGAAAATGTCTCTGGTAGTTGATATTGTGCGCACAAAGCCCAGATAACATGACGGTCATTTTTGCCTTCAACTAACAATTGCTGAGGTTTTGGTTGAGGTGGTTTGCGTTTTTTAGACATCAGCGCACCTCAATACTTTGGCGAACAGCAATCTCTAAATCTTCAGCTGTATATTCAACCGGGCGTAACTTCCCATACTTCTTACTCAAGCGAAATAACATCCCGACTGAGTTATCTTCTAATTCGTTCACCGCTTCTGTAAAAGCACAGATACAATCCCAACTGTGGGTAGTAGCAAAAACCTGTACCTTCAGTTGCTGCGCTATTTGTAAGATTAACCGCCATATATCTGTTTGCACTTCATAGTGCAAACCAGCATCGATTTCCTCCACCAAGAAGACAGAATTTGCCGCTGTTACTGCTGATATTCCTAGGGCGATCGCCCTCCTCATGCCTGCACCCATGCTGCTTAAGAGAATAGGGTGTTTTTGTGATTTAAGCTTGACTAAAATGCCGCTACTAGAACTAAGACTACTGGTAAAGGTAATTCTCTTGATCTCGGGATTGATAATTTGCAACGCCTGCACCACTGACTCTGCCTTCTCAGTGAGGGCGATCGCGTCCCATCTGCTTGCTAGCTGTTCCACATTCAGATGACGATCGGTAATAAATATACTCGAGTTGCTGTGGTTAGTAAAGATATTTTCCGGGGCAGTTTTGCCATAGCGCCAGAATTTCCCCCCGATCGATCCATCTGGACTGCCAGGAAACTTAAATTTAGCATCTTCCGAGAACCAGATCAATTCAAATACCGGGGCATCATGTTCGACTTTCTCTTCCGGGTTTGGTGACGATAAGGGAGACAATTTGATTTCCAGTTGGCGCGGTCGCTCTTGCTGAGATTTTAGGCATATTTTCTGAAAAAAGTTCAATTGATGACCGCGAAACAAATGCTGGACGTGATAGCGAGTTGGTGTTGCGGGCAGTATTTCCCCTCAGTTAGATAGCAGTGACAGCAAACTTTCTGGTTTACGGTGATTAACTAACAGATATACTGCTTCCATGAAACTGGTTTTGCCAATTTCGTTACTACCAACAATCAGGTTGACTGGCGCTAATCCTGTGATGGTAAAATCTTTGAAACAGCGGTAGTTTTCTATCGTAATATCTCGTAACATTTTCCCGGTTTTCGTTCTTAGGTTCGTAGTAAGGACTTTAGTCCTTCTGCAGGTAGGTTGAGCACATTGCCAGTTCGACCCTTACTAGGATGGTCAAACAAATTGGGCAACAAGATATCTAAGTAGTAGGACATAATTATTTAAATAATTGTCAAGTCAATAAGGGTGTGTGGTCAAAACCCGTTGTTACTCGCCCGAACCCTGAAGGGTCCGGCTATATGAACAAAGCCCACACTCCGGGCCCCATCCGCTGCGCAGGGGCTATATTACACGCATCACCAGATGCACCCATCAACTACTTGTGACCGCACCCAGTCAATAAGGCTAAGGGAGTTCCAAAAAATAAATTCCCCAATTTTATCGCTGTACCAACTGGTGCATCCAGACTATTGGATAATCTTGGAGGATTATTTACTTGGACTTCCCTATAACCCTTGCTGTGTGGTAATTTGAAGCTTTCGACTACAAACTACGAACCGCGTAGCGTTGCGAGGTACGAAGCAATCTCGAACTACGAACCACTTATCATGTGCTTAAGCCAGGTTAGGCTGGTAAAACTTCGATCGTCGAGGGTGAGAAAGCATTGCTCTGGACCGTTGTTCTTGATTTTGGCTGTTTGCCCATCAGGTACACAAACATGATAGATAAGTAGGTGAGCATTGGGATGCTGGCTTGACAGTTGCCAGGGCTTCCACTAAGCTGCGGACAGCAGCGATCATTGCCACTTCGCTATCCAGGCGGTTAACGGCAGAACCGACGCCGACCCCAGCAGCACCAGCGGCGATCGCCAGGGGTGCGGTAACGCTAGAGATACCGGAAGCACAAAGGACTGGTACTTTAACGGCGCGGGAAATTTCATAAGCAGCAGCTAAAGTGGGAGCAGCTTTTTCAAGTAACCCGAGGGTGCCCGAGTGAGTGGGGGTGCTGCTAGTACCGCCTTCCGTTTGAATGATATCAGCCCCCGCCTGCACCAAGTCTTCTGCCAGTTGCACCTGTTCGTCCAAGGGCAAGATGTGAGGGACCGTAACAGAGAGGGTAATATCAGGAAGGAGCGATCGGGTTTGGCGAGTCAGCTGCAATACCTCTGGGGCCTCAAACCGCCGTCCTTGGGCATAGAAAGCATCAAAGTTACCAATTTCAATCAAGTCAGCACCAGCGGCCACCACAGGAGGGAACTTCTCCGGTTCCACAGCGGAGACGCAGACAGGCAAGTTGCCGATCTGACGGCACAGGCGCACCAAGTCTGGGTCGGCAGCAATATCAACGCAAGTAGCACCGCCCAAGTCAGCCGCCTTGACAGTAGCAGCGACCTTTTGGGGATTAAAATTAGTCAAGCCACTGATAATCTTGAGTACATCGCCTCGAAGGGCAAAGGCACTCTGGAGTTTAGGATGCATCATGGTTCGTTCAACTGTTTGGTGAAAAACTGCCAGAATTATGCTGGCATAGTCCTAAAGTAGAATAACTCGAACAGAGTCAGACTTAATTACTAGTTAGCTTATGGAAACAGTAGCACATCAGGAGCAGTTACACAATTGGCAACAGAGAGTACAGCAGGAGTTGCAGTCGCGACTGTCTGCTGCGATGCAGGTGTGGTGCAAACTCCAGCAGGAAACCTTGCTAGTTTTGGTGCAACACGGGGCAGCTCCGGTTGATAGGCAACAAACCTTCCATATCCTACAGCAGGCCCTACTCGCCCAGCCTCTCCCTGCTGTCCGCCAGGTAAAAATGTTCCTGAGAGTCGCTGGGGAAAAGCAGCCTTATGCCGATCTGGATTTTACCATATTATCTCTCAGGTGGTGCCAGGAAAAGCGCAGCAGAACCGATCGGTTGTTATTCTGCCACGTCCCCAGTCAAGTTCTTCCTCAGGTCTCGGGGTCCAGCGCTGGGGTAGTTATATAATTAATCATCTCAAAATCAGTCGGCACCAGCGCTTGAGTTTGACAGGCAATCATCTGTTAAGGCAACAGAAAGTTTTAGCTAAAACTGATTCGCGATCGCGGGTTAGGCAGAAATCACGGCCTCCTCAATATAAGTTGGAGCTATTGCTGTTAGTAGCAGGGATGGGGATTAGCATTGTGTCTTTCCTGGGGGCATTTTATGCTTTAACTCGTCCCTGCGCGATTGCGCTGCGCGCACGCTACGCGAACGAGGGGCGATGCGTTCCCATAGAAACAGCCTCGGAATTAATCTCTTCAGCAGCAGCAACCGCTGAGTCGGAAAAGAATACTGCCGGACTGAAATTAGCGCTAGAAAAATTGGTAACGGCGACGCAGGACTTGGAAAAGATTCCCCTCTGGTCGGGCCATCATGCTAGGGCCCAACAGATGTTAGAGAGTAACCAACGGCAGGCGCAGAATTTGGACTTGATGGTCAGGGCGATGGATAAGGCCATGTCAGCGGCAATTATGAGTCAAGATCCGCCCCATCCTGTGGAAAAATGGCAAGAGATGAAGTTACTCTGGCAGCAGGCGCTCTCCCTGCTATCAATTATAACTCCAGACAGCTACGTACAGGAACTGCGGTTGAAAAAAATTCAGGAATACGGGGCCAACTTGATGGCGATCTCTAAGCGATTGAAATTAGAGAAAGAGGCCCAGATACAACTAGAAGCAGCGAAGGAGTTAGCAAGCATTACTTTAGCGCGTCAGGGAATAGCCCAAACTCTAGAAAATTGGATTCTAGTGCAAGCAACCTGGTCGGAAGCGGTAAATAAGCTGTCTGCTGTCAACAAAGGGATAATGGCCGCTCTAGAGGCCCAGCAGTTATGGGTAGCATATCAGTCGGGGTTGGCATCGGCACGCGATCGGCAAACGAGAGAGGAATTTTCTGCTACAACATACCAAGAAGCATTGAGATTAGCAAAACAAGCCAAAAGCTTCTCCGAACAGCAGGAATATGCGCAAGCGGTAAGCAACTGGCGTCTAGCCCTCACCTATGCCCAGCAGGTGCCCAAAGACAGTTTTCACTATCCAGTTGCGCAACCGCTAATCAGTTCCTACAGCGCTTCCCTAGCAGCAGCGGAAGTCAAATTAAGAGTCGCCCTAGTCTTAAAAACAGCCCGCGCCCATCTATCTCGTGCCTGTGCGGGTATACCAACGATCTGCGAATATAATGTGACTGAAAATTTAATCACGGTGCAGTTGAAACCAGAATATGTCCGCGCTGTGAAAGAGACCTTTATCACTGCGGGGAATAGGGGCGACTACGATACATTAGTAAACATGGACGAACATATGGGCAGTTTGCGAGCGGCCCTGCAAGCGATCAGCGATAACGCAGATATTCCCCTAGAACTATACGATCAATACGGTCAATTGAAGGGGTCTTACGTGCCGAATATATCCTAGGACCGCTCCTCCTGTAGCCAGAAACCAGCGTTTAAAGTAATTACCTGGTTTCTCAATTGAAAAAACGATATAATTGCAGCAGATAGTTAATGAGGAATTCGGTAATATGACTGAAGAGCTAATGGATTTAAGAACGAGTATATTAGAGGGGCGTTACATGGATGCTTTAGCAATTGTCGATGAGCTAGAGGTAATAAGTAAACAGGCAGTATTGCGCAATATTGAATCATTTTTAATCAGGATGCTGATTCACTTGATTAAAAACCAAGTATAAGAGCGATTAACTAATTCTTGGGCAGCTTCGATTAGAGATTCAGTACGAGAAATTCACAAGCTGAATCTCAAAGATAATAAAACCTCATATTACATTAAGTCGGATGAATGGCCGTCGGCGATCGAGGATGAACTGGAAGCTGCGATCGCGACAGCGACTGTGGAAGTTAGCAATGGTGCATACAGTCCATCTCAACTTTCAGAAATGGTCGATAGAAGTGAGATAATGCAAAGGGCTGAGAGTTTACTATATCTGACATACAGCCATTCCAAAAAGGAGTTACCCCTAGTTATAAATGATTATTTAACTCAGTTACCAGGGGGCGAATATTGGCACAAAGGTAAACAAAAATGAGCAAAAATCCTTTCATTCTCTTATTGTGCAACCCCATAATCGCTAATTTTTATTTTTGTAAAAAAATCTCAAAAAATAGTTGACAATCTCAAAATTTATGTTATCATAAAAATATGGCGTTTATCGACTTGTAATAAGCTAATTTTCTGTAGAGACGCGCGTACTTGCATCTCTACAGTTTTTGTGAAGATTGTTAGAGGAAATTGCGAATTGTTTCTCGTTCCCTGAGTCTGGTAATGCCATCCATTATTGTGCAACTTCATAATCGCGAATTTTTTATTTATTTTTCTCAAAAAATATCAAACTGGGGTTGACAATAACAGAATTTATGTTATGATAAAGATGTACGTCAGCTTATTACAAGTCGATTTTCTGTGATTGTTAAGTCTAAGCTGTCGCTTATAGAAACCGGGTTTCTGCTGTAGTTATCAACGAGATATCAATGATATGATCGGAGAAACCCGGTTTTTTGAGTTCTAGAATGAACTTGGGACTTTTTGGGAAGCAACTACAGTCTTCTTAATTTTATCGGCCAAAGCGGGAACATCATAGTTAGCTTGCTTGCCAAATTCTGGGTCTTCTTTCGCTAATGCTCTTAAAGCTTCTCCATCGGTTCTGTAACCCCTCACGTCCTGAAATTTTTGCAGTCGCTTGGGAGCAATTACCCAATTTTTTCCGGTAAAGGTTATCGACCATTCTACATTACCTTGGAAAGATTCTACCGCCTTGACGATCTCCGATTCCAATTCCGGATAACGCTGTTTATATCGCCAAGCGCTGAAAGGCGGACGAGAGAGTCTCTCATCTTTGCCACAAACAGCTTTACACCTTACCCATTCAAGTTCTCCCCAAGTTTTGAGAACATCGATAATTTCAAAGCCAGTTATCGTTGTCATTGAATCTGTGCTCCTGGATTAAGATATTTAATTAAAGCTTGCCATTCTTTCATCAATATTGGCCGATCGTTCAATCTCGGATCGAAGACGTACCGACCATCGGTATAGACTTCATGGTAGAGAAATCCTGGTTCTATTTCACCTTCCTCTAGAAGAGTCAGTGTATTACCAACTGAGGGGTCTATACGCATAATTTTACCCCGATCGCCTGCTGCTGATAAAATATCTTCAGCAATTTCTGAACAGTCTGTACCTGGACTATAACTGATGCGACCCATTGCCGTTGTGGCGTCGGGGTTTGGCGGTCTTTTTTTAGGGGGAGTGAATGGTCTTTCTAACCCGGGAATGCCCCTTTGACTTTCGATTCTACCAAAACGAGCGAAAAACCTCCACAAGCTTCTAATGATAAACAAATTGCCTCCAACTATAATCACTCTGATAGTCTCCTTAATTTTATCCGCCAAAGCTGTAACATCATAGTTAGCTTGCTTACTAAATTCTGGGTCTTCTTTCGCTAATGATATTAAAGCTTCTCCATAAGTTCTGTAACCCCTCACGTCCTGAATTGTTTGCAGTCGCTTGGGAGCAATTACCCAATTGTGAAGGTTATCGATCATTCTACATTACCTTGGAAAGATTCTACTGCCTTGACGATCGATGATTCCAATTCTGGATGGCACTGTTGATATCGCCAAGCGCTGAAAGGCGGGTATGACAGTTCATCTTCATCATTAACTAAACCACACCTTACCCATTCCATTTCTGCAAAAGTACGGACGACTTACATTATTTCTTTGCCTGTTCTCATAAATTGCTGCTAAATAATTCATATATTAATGGAAATCAGCTGATTTTTTAATCTCGGATAGAAAACGTACCTACGAACGGGGAAGCCGGGGAAGCACTAAAGTGCTTACTACGAACGAGGAAGCCGGGGAAGCACTAAAGTGCTTACTACGAACGGGGAAGCCGGGGAAGCACTAAAGTGCTTACTACGAATGAGGAGAGAAAAACTCCCAGGTGAACCACCCGGTCATTGGCGATCGAGGCACCTCCCGTGATGTTACCCCCTGTCAACCGCACGTCTTCACCCATTCCTGTCGCCGGAAATGTTTTGCATTCAACTTTTGTGACTGTTTGCAGTAATTCCGAAGCATCTGCTATCTTTGGGGTAGGAGCGTTGTCCTGCTGGGCATCGATCGCATCTAGGGCGTAACTGCGCACCAGTTTGGACAACAACTTTTGCAAGGTGACGGCGTAGTCAAACAAATCAAAACCGATGAGTTTGCCGTTGATAGCAAATAACGCACATAAGAAAACGGGTTCAGCAGTTCGCCTTGAGACTGGACTTGCTGTTGTTTTAACTCTAGATCGATGACTTTATACCAGTGTTCTAAGATGGGTTGCCAGCGTTTAATCGCAGGTGCTTCTAGTCCTAGTCCTGGCAGTTGTGCTTGTAATTTCAATAAATTATTCAAAATGCGCTCTAATGCACGTTCCCGTAGGGCAGCACTTCCGGCTTCTAGGGCTGCTTCCACATCCTTGGCAACAGCTTGCAGGCGTGGTATAACTCTGGAAATTTCAGCTTTAATAAAGGGTGCAGACTTTTGTGGGGTGGAGTTTTCTAGTTCGCTTTCTGATTGATAGAAGGTTGGGATCAGTAACGGCAGTAATGGATGCTCGGATTTAGCTGTGGCTACCAGTTCAGGAATATTGCTTACGACTGTCAATCGATCGGCAATAATCTGAGGTAATGCTTGTTTAATAGTTGGCCGGAAGCCTGGTAGCGGTGAAGCTTGCATCTATGGAGTAGTTTAACAGGTTTGGCTGGTGGTATAGGGCAATAATGGCGGATGCTTACAGACCCCTTTTCTAGGAAAATACCTATTTTTTCTGGTTGTGAGGTTACAGATAAAAACAGGCCGATCGGTGTCAATAATAAATAGTCCGGTATCAATCTATAGTAGCCAATTAAGATTAATGTAATTGCTAAAATAATTCTCACCTATAGGAGCAAAAACTCCTGTTACTAATATTAATACTGTGATAATTACTGATTCGATAATAATTGTGATAATTGTAATGTCTATAGGCAATATTTTGCCTCCTGGTCCGATACTGACAGCCAAAAACCAGCTAACTAAAATAAATATTGGTAATGGCAAATTTTGTAAGCCATCTGTAAAAATACTTGTCAATAATATTATTCCTAAACTTATTAAACTTGCTCCTGTAAATAATAATCCGAATCCTAAAAAATTTTCAATTAAGTTTAACCAAGGTTCAATAAAAAAAAATGCTTTTGGGAATCCGTGAAAACCTGCTTTTGGGAATCCGTGAAAATGTAAAAATAGCGTTAAATACTGTTTCTAATAAGATGTCTATGAACTGGTTCGAGACTGTCTTGCTCGAACCCATCCCGCACCAAACTGCGCCAAGCATCCTCCTCCAAAGCACCGATAATCGTCCGGCTGAAAATATTGCCAAAAGGAGAACCAATACCCACAGTTTGGTAAATTTCATCTAGGGGGCGAAGGCTAGAAATTACCATTGTCAACAAACCCGCAGAGGGTGCATCTCATCTTTGCTTAGCCGCTCGAACCCTAAAGGGCCCGGCTACACGAACAAAGCCCACGTTCCAGGCCCATTCCGCTGCGCAGGGGCCAACATTCTGAACCAAACCTACTGTCTCAGACAAGTTTCAATCAACTCGGCAACTCCTGCCACTGGCAAAATCTTCGTCTCCAACCTTGACTCTAATTCCGCCACCGACCGATCGTCTAAAAACAGAGTATCCCCATGCTTCAGCATCAAAGAAGGCAGCAAAATCCCATCTCCTAAATCTCGTCCTTGTAAACCTTGCAGCAAATCTTCACCCGTCAGCAACCCAGTCACGGTAATCTCCTGTCCCCAATATTTACTATTCAGGGCCACCAGATTGACCTTTAATCCTGCTACCTGATTTAATTGTTCCACCAGGGGTTGAAATGCCTTTTCCACCGCATTGCCCACCACCCAAGCATACTGGCGCGGCGATCGCACGGATGCAATTAATCGTTCCTCAGCAATTTCCTGAAATTCTTGAATAAACAGGCGAATTGAACCCACACCATTACCAATTTGGGGATAATCTTCATAATGGGATTCAGGTGGCAATTCCTCTCCAGCAATCAAAAACCACTCATCCGCTAACCAAACTACATTAGACCCCATCTCGTGGCGGAATTTTGTCTGAAGCAGTTGTACTTGTGAGATCGCTTCCCGTGCCTTTTCAGGTGTTACAGGGATTAATTCATCCTCAGTGGGGCGAAACTTGGTTAACCCCACTGGTACAACTGCTACAGATGCTACAGTTGTAATTTCACTTCCGTAGAATGATGCTAAATCTCGCAATGTTATTTCCAGATGTTGACCGTCATTAATCCCAGGACAAACAACCACTTGAGCGTGAATTTGTAGCCGTAGTGCTTGAAACCACTCCAACTGTTTTAAAATTAAACCAGCACGAGGATTTTTCAGCAAGCGAATTCGCACATCTGGTTCAGTTGCATGTACGGAAACATAGAGAGGAGATAGTCGCATTTGCTCAATTCTCTCCCATTCTCCCTGGGTAAGATTAGTTAAAGTCAAGTAACTCCCGTAAAGGAAACTCAGACGGTAATCATCATCTTTCATGTATAAACTTTCCCGCTTTCCGGATGGTTGTTGATCGATAAAGCAAAAAGGACAGCGGTTATTACATTGCATCAAGCCATCAAATAGGGCGGTTTCAAATTCCAACCCTAAGTCTTCATCGTAGTCTTTCTCAATTTCAATCTGATGACTTTGACCAGCAGCATCTAATACTTCTAGTTCCAGGAATTCATCCGCGCACAAAAACTGATAGTCAATCAAGTCCCGGGGCCGATCGCCGTTAATAGCCAAGATCGCATCACCAGGTTCAAAGCCAATTTCCGCCGCGATCGACCCGGGCAGAACTTTAGTAATCCTAGCAGGACGAATAGAAATATTGCTCATTGTTGATTATTCTTATTGTTCGTAGTAAGGACTTTAGTCCTTACCCTACCGAAGCCGTCAAGTCTGTCTTATCCCATTTTGAAAAAACAATGCTACAATTACTTCAAATATTATTTATTAGTCGGTTTTAACCGACTTTAGCTATTAGCCGGGGTAAGCATACCCCGGCGGGATAACAGCGAAGTTACTAACTGTATCATCATTAAATCAAAATGGTATTACTACAAACCAGTTGAGATTTGCCAGACCAGGATCCCTACTCCAAATATCAGCCGATACAAGATAAAGATTAAGGTACTGCGAGATTGCAGGAAACGAATCAACCAGGCGATCGCCAGATAAGAGAAAACCCCCGAAGATATCAAACCCACAATCAAGGGTATCAACCCAGCGTTACCCATGCCATCTTTCAGGACACCGACAAACTCAACCAACCCAGCTAAGGTAATCGCGGGAATGCCCAAGAGAAAGGAAAAACGAGCCGCAGTTGCTCGTTCTAAACCCATAAACAAACCCGCCGTAATCGTCGAACCAGACCGAGAAACGCCAGGGACGATCGCCATTGCTTGGGCCAATCCCATCCAGATCCCATCTTGCATATCCAGGCGATCGAAATCCCGCTTGCGACTGCCAATGCGTTCGGCAACTCCCAGCAGAATAGCCATTACAATTGAGGCGATCGCGATCTCTGGCATACTTCGCAGAGGGGAATGATCGTAGTCAGGCACGAATATTTTAATCAGCAACCCGAAAAAGACGATCGGGATTGTGCCCAAACCAATCCCTAAAGCGATCCGAAAATCCTGGGACTGATAATCCGACTTACCTATAGCAGACACAACACCCTTGCTCAGTTGACTCAAATCCCCCCAGAAATACCATAGCACAGCCGCAATACTTCCCAACTGAATCACAGCGGTAAAAGCAACACCCGGATCCCCCCATCCCAGCGCCACTGACACCACTTTCAGGTGTGCCGTACTGCTGATCGGTATAAACTCCGTCATCCCTTGCACCATACCTAAAACCGCAGCCTGAAATACATTCATCTGCGACACCTGTGAAGGAATAGCTTGGCCGATCGCTTTTGTGGGCATCGTCAGTATAGCACTGACAACTGCTACCCCTGCGAATTTAAGCAATTTATTTTTGGTAATCCTCATGGAATCGGTCGGGGTCGAACTGGGGGTCACCCCCCAATCCTCCCTTTCGAAACCGGACTTGCGATTTTCACCGCATCCGGCTACTGGGTAATAGGCCCTTGTCATGGGTAGCTTATATTAGGGTTACCCCCATTTAGCCTTACGACCTGTTCGTTTTTCCCTATTCTGGTTGTGAGTGGCGCTGCCAGCAAACCTTTAGTATCACTATTTACTGGGCCGTTTTACCAGAAAGTCAT
>JACOMV010000048.1 GCA_014324065.1 Hormoscilla sp. SP12CHS1
TGATGGGAACAAATACGTTTAAGAACTGGTTTACTAAATGCTGTTATTGTACTAATTAAATAGCGAACAAGCTGTACTCTGATAAGATGCAAGTTAGCACAGAGAGAGATTCATGAGTATTCATGCTGAACAACTGCACGATTCACAAGGAAAAGTAGCTGAATTGATGAGTGAGCCAACATTCTACTACTTTGCCTATGGTTCCTGTATGTGCCCAGTAGACTTAAAGCGCTCCTTTTCAGAAGATACCCATAGTTATGTAATTGGTCCAGGAAAAGTGTCAGGCTATCGACTGCGCTTTAGTCGCCGTTCCCTTCGTCGCCAATGTGGTGCCCTCGATATCGTACCAGACCCCACTTCCTATGTCGAAGGCGTGCTTTATCAGTTGCCCTGGTCGTGTCCAGAGACGCCCACCCATAGGGTGGGCGCTCTCGGACACGAGCGACTCAGCGATCGCCTGGACGAAAGAGAGGAAATTCCCCGTAACGGCTATCGACGGGAAGCGATCTCGGTAGAATGTGGCGGGCAGATATATGAAGACGTGCGGACCTATGTCGTGGTGCAGAAACTGCCACAAGAACTGGCCCCCAACGACTGGTATTTCCATGTCGTGATGCGGGGTGCCGTTACCTGCGGACTCTCGGAGGAGTATTGCTGGAAATTGTTCCATCACATGCATCAACTGCAACAGCATCAGTGGGGAACGCAATACTGGCGATCGGCATAGGACGCATATTGCCTGTCCCAATATCTCTCGGTTAATAACAATAACGTGTCATTGCGATTTTTCGCGCAGCGTGGGGGGGAGTCCAAACCGACATTGCGAGGGGGGATCGCCGCCAGGATCCCCCCTCGCAATGACAAATGTGCCCCTAAATCGCTAGTTGGGTTTCCTCTACTTAGATAGCCAAAACTCTGGAGATAGCAGATCTCTTGTCTCCCCAGGCAAATATATAGCAACAGGAATATCAATTTCGGTCATATACTTGCACATCAAAGGACCAACATCCTGCCACTCCAACTGACCTAAACCACATCCCAGGGCCGGCAAAGCTAAAGATTGTATTCCTGACTTTTGGTAATTTTCGACTATCCACTGCAAACCCTTTTCTATTCCCTGCATATCCGCTTTATTTCGCCAATGCTTTTTCGTCGGAAATAGCAAAAACCAAGTATGATGATTATTACCGTTTTCTAAATAAACCCATTCTTCAGCTAGTTCGTAAAAGATCGAAGACTCCCGTTTGTAAAGATAGGGTTTGCCCATTTCCATAATACCTTGCTTGCATAAATCCTCATATCTAACATAAAGATCTGGAAACCGATATTTTGCCGTCGAGGCCAGTCCTTTGCCCATAACACCCACGCAGTTAACACTCACCGTCAGAGTCTGCATCGTAGAAAAGAACATATCTCCGCGAATCAGAGATATATTGCTAGTTAAAGAAATTCTCAAATCGGGCAAAAAGAACTTTTTCGGTTCCACCACAAGGGGGATTTTCTGGATAACTTTATCCCCCGAATCACTAATAACTTTTTCTAAATTATGCTTCGCTTTATCATTAGCGACATAGATCGATTGGATATAGCTTGCTGGGACCAAGTCAGGCACCAAACATTCAGCCATCATTTTCCTTTTCGATCCATATTCCGCGTTCCACCATTCTTTATCAATTTCATCCCTAATCTTAGGTAAAATTTCTTGACATTCACCGATCCGAATTATTTGCGACTCATTATGGGCAGCATTTCCAGTGGTAATAAAAATATTCGACTTCTTCAAAATACTTTTTTTTACGCAAATAATTGCAATTTCATCTTTTCGATCCTTTAAATAATATAGCATGGCATTGCGAGGTTGGAAATAAAGATTGGCAAAATCCCATAAAGTTTTTCACCCTCTACAATTTTGGTAGCACGACGATTGAAAATTTCAAGATTATATATTTTTTGATATGACAGATTTTCTTTCTCAACTAAAGCATGAGAAAAAATTACCTTTTGCATGCAAAATTGAAATAACATTGCCAAAATGAGTTATGTAGTATAGCCCTTCGATGCCAACCTTACGCGCCATCTCTTTTACCTTATCTCGCTAAAGTCCTGAAAATTTAAAATTGCGAATTGACATGAATAAAACATTAACAATTCTCAACGCTCAATTTTCCTCGTTTCCTGGCTCCCGCCTGGGAACGAAATTCTCAATTCTCTATCCTACTTCCCGCCATAGTAGAAAGCAATTTCCTTGTCTTTCAGGGGCGCAAAGTCAGCGTCCAGAAGCATTTGATTCAGTTCCCCTTGCCCGATGTGCTTCGCCCCCGTGACAATGCGCGATCGCATGGTATTGGAAACCCCACTGCGCTGCCTGCCCGCCTCCAAGGCCATCACTTTATGATACAGGTCCAGCTGTGCAGGGGGAATGGGGGAACTGTCCAGGTCCAGTCCTTGGGCGATCGCCTCATCGACTGCATCTGCGCCCTTGCTGCTTGGTGAATTTGTTTCCGGAGACATATGAATATCCGTGCTTGTTTACCCTAGTATTATACTAAAGATCTGTCACAATCTAGCTCCTGCCAAGAGTCAGGCAAAGCGAGAGAAATGGCACAGATGGGACATTATGGATTTGGCCAGTTATTGGGAGAGCGAGGTATATTGAGACATTACGGTGCCCAAGAGCTTTCCGAAGATTTGACCTATGCCCGTGGTGAGTAACACTTCTCCACTTTTGCTCTTCGTGAAATAGGATGCTAAACTGCTGAAACTACTTCCTGGTTCACAGGCAATAGACTTGACAAATTCACATTCTGGGAAGCATCCAGAATCTCAATGCCCACAATCTTATCGTCTTCCCCAATATCTAAGACAACTTCTTCCAAGAGTCGCTGGTTAGTCACCTGCTGCTGGCGCTCATCTAGGCGCAAGTAAAGTAAGTCTGACTTGGTGTTGTAGATAATCTGCATTTTACCACTTTCCATAAAATACGTATACTGTCACAGTTATTATGACATTGTCCTCAATCACATAGAAAACCTCCACTCGCTTTTCCTCGTAGTATTTGCCGTTTCTGGTTTGGTTAAATTCATATATTTTGCCCTTCCTCGATCGCGCTGCGCGCACGCTGCGCGCAATCGCCCACGCTTACCCAGGATAGAAAACCCTGTGAGGATCGTATCTGGTAATTTCCTCTTCAGTAGCACCGCGTTCTTCCGCCCGTTCCCGGGTATGGGAATCGATTTGAATTTCCATTGATTTACCTTAATTGTAACATAGAGTCATTTTAAATACAATCGATCTCATAGCACTACATGATTCCCGATCGGGAAACGTAGGGTAGTCTGTAGCGATGTGTCTCCTGGGACTCTATTCAACCATCTTAATAGATGCTCAAATATGGCGCGATCGCATTGGGCAAAAAGCAGTTCTCCGCATTAAAAGAGGTTCTCTGCTGTAATCTGATGATGCCTGGAATTGTCAATCCCAATGTAGTTTTACCCCGATGAGTTATGCAATTATCCATGCGGTATTCTGTATTTAAAGCTATCCGACTCCCAGAACAGCACCTAGAACGAGAACTTACCAAAGAACTGGCGATCGCCCGGGTGCATCTCACTTTTGTAATGTAGCCCGCGCAGGCGGGCTTTGTTCCTGTAGCCGGGCCCTTTAGGGTTCGGGCGGCGAGGCAAATATGGGATGCACCCCGATCGCCCTCTGGTATAACCTAATCAGCCATGCCAATTATACAACCACTCCGCGCCCCCAACTGTAAGCCGAGAAAACCAGAAGCTTCCGTCCAAGTTATCTCTGCCTTTCCATATAATAGCTGACGGGGTACAGAAGACAACCCCTCGGGCTGAAAGCTGACATTTGCTGCTGACTCTCCCACATTAACTGCCACAATTAATTCTTCATCCCCCAGTTGTCGGGCAAACACGTAAACCTTACCCTCCGCAAACAAAACCTTGTACTTCCCCGTCCGCAAAGCCGGATATTTGTGCCGCAAAGCAATCAACTGGCGGTGATAGGCTAACACCTGAGTATCCCAGTCCTTTTCTGCTGGAAAACCCCGCCGCGAGTCGGGATCCTGGGCCCCAGGCAAACCCACTTCATCTCCATAAAAGATACTCGGCGCACCGGGAAAAGTAAACAGCAGTAAAGTTGCCAACTCCACAGTAGCTTTATCCCCTCGGGCAATAGTCAGTAACCGGGCCGTATCATGGCTATCTAGCAGATTTAACTGCGTCAGTTGAATTTCCCAAGGATAAAGATCCAGCAACTTTTTGATTTTCGCCCCATACCCTGCCCCATCCAGGGCCGGATAGGGTTCGTAGGATCGATCGCGGACCAGTTCCATATCCACCCGATCGCCCGCCGTCAATGCGATCGTGGGTGCAGTAAACAAATAATTCATCACCCCATCAAACTGGGTGCCATCCAACCACTGGCGGGCATCAGTCCAAATTTCCCCAACAATATAAGCATCAGGGTTAAAGGCCTTAACCCGCTGACGAAACTCCTGCCAAAAGCCCTCAGTTTTCAAGCATTTGGGGACGTCCAAACGCCAGCCATCGATACCCAGTTTAATCCAATGTTCCGCAATCCGCATAATATATTCCCGCACATCAGGATTGTCATGATTAAACTGGGGCAAAGCACGGTGATCGGCCCAAGAAACATAGTTAGCAGGCTTACTGCCATCATAGGCTGACAGGGGCCAATCTTCAACCTTAAACCAATCCAACCAGGGAGAATGGGGTCCATTTTCCAGGATATCATGGAAAAAGAAAAAGCCGCGACTAGCATGATTAAACACCCCATCCAGGACCACCTTAATATGGCGCTGGTGGGCCGCCGCCAGCAAATCCATAAAAGCTTGATTTCCTCCCAGCAAGGGGTCAACCTGGTAATAATCATGAGTGTGGTAGCGGTGATTGCAGGCAGATTGGAAGATGGGAGTAAAATAAATTGCGTTAATCCCCAAATCCTGGATATAATCAAGTTGTTCCATCACGCCCCACAAATCTCCGCCCTTGTAGCCTTGCAGGGTCGGAGGCCCATCCCAGGCTTCCAGAGGCGTCCTGTCGGAAATCGGCCATCGGGCCTGCTGGCTTCTGGCAAAGCGATCGGGGAATATTTGGTAGAATACGGCCTGTTTAACCCAGTCTGGTGTTTCCATCGATAGTTTCAGATTATAGAGCATTTATCTATAATATCTTAACCCTGATCGGACTGCAATCTCTAGAAACCAGGTTTTTCCCAAACACCGGGTTTCTGCAATATCCCGATCGCTTACCTGCCATCCCTGGGAAAATAGATCTTATGGGAGGAAAAAACAGGCGATCTCCCACATTAGTCAGACAGACAAGAAACCGGGTTTCTGCGACAATATCTGGCGTAACAAAGCAAGATTTGATCAATTACCCGGTTTCTGGCCCCCACGCGAGAACCCTCCGAACTTTTCTTTATCAACTGGTTTTGACCGCACCCACATGAGTCTGGTAGCGGGTTGGGTTTCGTTCCTCAACCCAACCTAGAGGATGGTCTTCTCAATTTTCCATTTTCCATTTTCCATCGGTGCGATCGCCTGTTATTAACCGACAGCAAAATCACTGTACTTGCGCATAGAGGGGGGAAGAAAAGCCAAAACAATATCCTGTTTGGGAACCCCCAAAGCTACTAAACTATCAGCAATACCTTCTTCAGTACCATCATGATGAATCCAGATCTTGCCATCTTTAATATCCAAATGCAGCACGCAGCCATAGTTACGACTTTCCCGTTCAGTCCACCCTACATGAACCAACTGGTAACGATCGCGTTGAACATCAAAAATCAGTTGCTTTTCAACTCGTGATTTTCTCAAATTGTGGGCCGTTCGTTGAACCTTTTCTGTCAATAGTTGTTGAATATACTGCCGATACAGCTCTACTGCCATAGAGTAATCACCTCCTCATCTGGATCGTAAATCAAAAGACGCAACTGACTGCGCTCAACAACAGTTTTAATAAACTTCAAGCCAAAAAATTCCTCGTATATTTTCACTGGGACTGCCAGGTAAAGCACCCTTTCTGGATCTTTTTCTTCCAGCGCATAGCGATAATCCATGTATTGCCCGTGGGCCGTATGAAATTCAGAAATTGACGAAGAACCAATGAAGCTTTTAATTTCAACTGCAATTCTAGCACCGTCACGTTCCGCACCGAGGAGTTGTTCTGCTCCCAAATCGATGTACATTTCCACACCACCCACCGCTAGATCGTAGGGATCGTCAGTGATGGTCCAACCATCCTTTTCCAGTGCTACTTTCACAGAATTATGAAATCGATCTTTT
This sequence comes from Hormoscilla sp. SP12CHS1, assembly GCA_014324065.1. GTDB lineage: Bacteria > Cyanobacteriota > Cyanobacteriia > Cyanobacteriales > Desertifilaceae > Hormoscilla. Next base: position 6,329 of record JACOMV010000048.1, read on the forward strand.
GCCATGTCTAATCTGCTATGGTACTATCAATATACTGCGCGATCGCCCTGCCCTTCTAGATGATTATTTTAGCATGCTGCCAAATTTGGCAAATATTACAGTCCGGAAGTCAAGACATTCCCAGATCCAATGCTAACAAACTTCACACCTCCATAAATATCTAAATTTTTTCGTAACCTCTTCAGCATCATTGATTCTCCAATCCACTCATCCAGTTCTAACGTCTCGGCAAATTCATCATTTTCATAGCGACGCACATCCGTCGATAATTGATATTTATCCTCAAATTCCCGCAGTCTTGACTCCGAACGCTGGATACTACGAGCAAGCAATTGCAATTCTTTAGCTAGCATATCTTGGAAAAATAGCTTTAAGGAATCTGGATGCTTGCAGAGGATCTTGAGTTCACCCATGTCTAGGTATATGGTTAATTACGTCGAGCCCGAGGATATGATATCATCAAAGGCCCATCGATGACACAGAACCGAGAGTCCGATCGCCTAAAATAATCGTACCACGATCCCTGAACATAAAGATGAAACCACTCAGAAAATTTGCTGCGGCACTATTAGATCGAGACCTGATGCCAACGGCGCTGAAAGTGGCAGCAGTGGTAGGATCGATCCTGTTTACCATCAACCACGGTGGGGCCCTGGTGCAAGGAAAGATGACAGGCGATCGCTGGATATCGGGATTACTGACCTACCTAGTTCCCTACATAGTGAACATTCAATATGTCAGTCGTTCCCGAAAACAACAATCGCCGACCAGGGTCCCGGAGGCCATAACCTCTCCTTAACCAAACTTTTCTGCCAATCCCCCTTGCCAACTGCGCCCTACAGTCGGACACTGGATCGGAGAGTTTACAGGCAGTTGAGAGGTTTTTCTGTGAAAAGAGTATTAGGGATCATTCTCGGAGGGGGCGCAGGCACCCGGCTTTACCCGCTGACCAAGCTGCGGGCAAAGCCAGCAGTCCCCCTGGCAGGCAAATATCGCCTGATTGACATCCCCATCAGTAACTGCGTCAACTCAGAGATTTACAATATTTACGTCCTGACGCAATTTAACTCAGCGTCCCTGAACCGTCATATCACCCGTACCTACAACTTCTCTGGCTTGACCGAAGGCTTTGTGGAGGTGCTAGCAGCACAGCAGACCAAAGAAAACCCCAGTTGGTTTCAAGGCACCGCCGACGCAGTGCGGCAATATCTCTGGTTATTTGAAGACTGGGACATTGACGAATACCTGATTTTATCAGGGGACCACCTCTACCGGATGAACTATCGGGATTTTGTCGGACGCCACCGGGAAACCGGTGCCGATATCACCCTCTCGGTCTTACCCATCGATGAGAAACGGGCCTCGGACTTTGGCTTGATGAAAATTGACGACACAGGGCGGGTGATTGACTTCAGCGAAAAACCCAAAGGGGATGCCCTCAAGCAGATGGCCGTGGATACCACTACCCTGGGACTGATGCCAGCAGAGGCGACTGAACGACCCTACATCGCCTCCATGGGGATTTATATCTTCAGCAAAGAGGTAATGAACAAACTGCTCAAGGATAATCCCGATCAGACTGACTTTGGTAAAGAGATTATCCCCGGTGCGGCAAAAGACTACAACATTCAAGCCTACCTGTTCAAAGATTACTGGGAAGACATTGGTACAATTCAGGCATTCTATGAAGCGAACTTGGCCCTCACCCGGCAACCACAGCCGCCCTTCAGCTTCTACGACGAAAACGCCCCGATTTATACTCGCTCGCGTTTCTTGCCTCCCTCTAAGATTTTAGACTGTCAGGTGACCGAATCGATTATTGCCGAAGGCTGTATCTTGAAAAAATGTCGCGTCCAACATTCAGTTTTGGGAGTGCGATCGCGCGTAGAAGCTTCCTGTCTGATCGAAGATTCCCTGGTGATGGGTGCTGATTACTATGAACCCTTTGTTGAAAGTCAATCATCCTCAGACAAAGACGGCATTCCCGTGGGTATCGGTGCAGATACGACAATTCGCCGCGCCATCATTGACAAAAACGCCCGCATTGGTCGCCAGGTCCAAATTATCAATAAAGACTGGGTAGACGAAGCCGATCGGGAACAAGATGGATTCTACATCAAAAATGGTATAGTCGTGGTATTGAAAAATGCCGTAATTCCCGACGGAAAGATAATTTAGTTCAAATTCCCCCCTCGTGTCCGAGAGTACCACCCAGGGTGGTATCTCTGGACACGACCAGTTCCTTGTCCGGACAATGACGAATGACCAGACTAATTCTGCTTATAGGGCTTCCTGGTAGCGGAAAATCCACTCTGGCACACCAGATGATAGCGGAATGGCCCAGCTATCAGCTGGTTTCCACTGACGCTATCCGTGCTCAACTATTTGGCTCGGAAGCTATCCAGGGAGAATGGCTCCGCGTATGGCGTCAGGTGCAGCGACAATTCCAGACCGCCGTGGCCCAAAAGGCAACAGTAATCTATGATGCTACTAATGCTCAGCGGTGCCAGCGACGACGGGCGATCGCCCTGGCCCGGGAAACTGGCTTTACCCACATCACTGGCATCTGGTTGCGTACTCCCTTGCTAGCATGTCTGGAACGTAACCGCAACCGCCCGCGCCAAGTGCCAGAAGAAGTAGTCTTCCGAATGCACCGGCAATTGTCTGGCGCTCCACCGGCAGTCAATGAAGGGATGGATTTTCTGATCTATTATGGAAAACAGCATGGTATTGCGGGGGAATTGCGATCGCCCGCGAGCAAAAACCGAACTCCAGGAGATGGAAATATTTGATCTCCTAAACAGTAACAGTAGTTTATCGAAAAAAATCAGTTAGTTGAATCTTTAGGCAACAAGAGAGAAGCATGGCGAAAACAGACTTCAAAGATTATTACTCCATCCTGGGAGTGAGTAAAAACGCTAGCGTTGAAGAGATCAAAAAGAGTTTCCGCAAACTGGCAAGGAAGTATCACCCCGATATGAACAGAAACGATAGGCTTGCGGAAGCCCGGTTCAAGGAAGTTAACGAAGCCTACGAAGTTTTATCAGACCCAGAAAAACGTCGCAAATACAACCAATTCGGTCAATATTGGAAGCAAGCTAGCAATGGCTGGTCTGGCAGTAGTGGTGGTAGGGGAACTAATGTTGACTTTGGCGGCTTTGACTTTAGTCAGTACGGCAGCTTCGATGAATTTATTAATGAATTATTGGGTCGCATGGGCGGCGGCGGGGGGAGACAAACCTACAGTTACCGCCAGAATGGTGGTGGACCAACAGGATTTGGCGGCTTTGAAGATTTTGCCGGATTTGGTGGCGCTTCCGGGGCGGGTTCTAGGGCGGGCCCAGATGCAGAAGCAAATCTCACCCTCAGTCTATCGGAAGCCTTTGCTGGAGTCCAGAAGCGTCTGAGTTTGGGTTCGGAAGTGATAGACGTGCGCATTCCGGCTGGGGCGAAACCGGGTAACCGCATTCGTGTCAAAGGGAAAGGTAAAATGAACCCCCGCAATGGGCAAAGGGGAGATTTGTACTTAAAGGTAAGAATTGCCCTTCACTCCTTCTTCCAATTCGAGGGCGATAATCTCGTCTGTGAAGTACCCGTGACACCCGATGAAGCCGTACTCGGGGCATCCGTGGAAGTTCCTACCCCTGATGGCAGCGTCAGCGTACAGGTCCCCGCAGGTATCCGTCCAGGTCAATCTCTGCGACTACGGGGCAAAGGCTGGCCTCATCCTCAAGGCGGACGAGGAGACCAGCTGGTGAAAATTGCGATCGCCATTCCCAAAGATCTGAGTAAGACGGAAAAGGAATATTACGAAAAAATTCGTACCAGTCGCAGTTATAATCCCCGCCAAGATTTATCTGGGGTGCAGCTATAACAGGTGCTCTCCTCTCCGCTCTTGCTGCGCTGCGAGCTGCGGGATGCGCGAACTCTAGGGAAAACGCATCTAAATTCCGGAAGCCTTTCCCAGCAAGGGTTTGAGAATTCGAGCAGTATAAATACTCGATCGTGCTGAAACCGCAAGCCCAGTAAGCATTTCAAGAATAAAATGCGTGAGCGCTGTCTAGAACTCCCAGCAAAGTATCCACCTCAGCATTAGAGTCTAAAAAAGAGAACAGGTGTTTATAACGCAAGATTCCCTGCTTGTCAAGGACAAACTGGGCGGGTAGGGGTGCCCCTAATGCTTGTCCGACTTTGTAAACCCGAAAAGTCCGGCAGCTAGGGTCAGCAAGCAAGGGCATTTTTAAGCCCAAATCTTGCACCACGATTTGGCTTTGTTCGGTGTCCGTACTGGTAATCATCAACAGTTCTGCGCCCCGACTGGTGAACTGTTCGTAATTTTCATTCAGGGCTTTGATGTGGGGTTTGCAAAGGGGGCAATATTGCTTTTCCGTGAAAATTCGGGTAAAGGCAACAATAACTGGCTGTTTACCCCGGTAATCTGATAACTTGACTGTCCCGGAATTAGTAATATCGGGTAGTTCAAAGTCCGGAGTTTTCTTTCCCAAGCTGAGGGTAGTGGTGGCAGGAATGGGGAAAAAGTTTTTCCTAAACCGCTCATTTTTAAGGTCTGTTAAAATCAGCATAGTAAAAGACATTAGGGATTGGCAAATTAGCGTTCGTAGTTGCGCTTTAGCGCAACTACGAACCGACAGATGACTAAACAGCGGCAAAATATACTTTAGACTTGACCGGATCGGGGTTCATAGTCTTGTCTCCGGGCTTCCAGCCAGCTGGGCAAACTTGATCGGGATGGGTTTGCACGTATTGGATGGCTTGCAGTATCCGCAGGGTCTCGTCAACGTTGCGACCAAAGGCGAGGTTGTTGATGGTAGCATGTTGGATGATGCCCTCTTTGTCAATGATGAATAGACCTCGTAGGGCAATGCCCGCTTCGGGATCTAGTACGTTGTAAGCGGTGCTGATTTCTTTTTTGATGTCGGAAACCAAGGGATAGTTGAGATCGCCGACGCCGCCTTCCTTACGGTCTGTCTGAATCCATACTAGGTGAGAAAACTCGCTGTCTACGGAGACGCCGAGAACTTCTGTGCCTAGCTTCTTGAATTCGGAAAAGCGATCGCTAAATGCGGTAATCTCAGTGGGGCAAACAAAGGTGAAGTCCAGGGGATAGAAGAATATGACGACATATTTGCCCTGATAGTCAGACAGCTTAATCGTCTTGAATTCTTGATCGACTACAGCAGTCGCGGTAAAGTCGGGGGCAGGTTGTCCCACCCCCAGGCATCTGAGCGTCATAATTGAGTCTCCTTCACAAATCGTTACAAGTAGATCGTAGTCATAACGATTATGACTATAGCATAATTGGACTGAAATCCTGGGGCACGAGAGGCTCTACAGTCCCGGTTACTCGACCGTTACTCTGCAACCGGGAGACAGTTTAACTTTAGATGCGAGAGTGGAATGGCCCGAGGCATCAGCGATGTCTCTGGGGTAGTGCGAATACCCAGGCTCTGCCTGGGAACGTGCGATTACGATGCCTCCGTATCGGTGCTCTGCGTTGTGCGAATACGATGAGCGCGCAGAGCACATCGGAGTATTGCTTCTAGCGCTCTCCGGAGACATCGAACTCCCAGGCGTCAAAGGCGGCGGGCAGGCGATCGCTTTCTCGTTTACCGGGCCGACCTTGCTAGTCCGACAGTGATTGCTGATTATCATTGGTTTAATGACTGGAGTCGGGATACTCTCATTGCCTTGCCTGGGTTGACTAGATATGCACGAGAAGCCCAGCAAGTCAAGGCATCTTTACAAAAGTTTGGGAATCTCCTCGTCGCCTTACCGAACAGCAACTTCCATGGGCTTTTTTATGGCAGATGGAAGCTCCTAACAATTTTGTCTTTATCAATTTTGGAGTTAGACAAATCGTACTTCTGGATAAGGCAAAAGTTCCCTCACCTTTGCTCTTGGGGCCATGGCGATCGCCAGTTACCATTACGGGACTGGACAGCCCGCGCTCGACAAGGTAAAATACTCCTTGGCCCCATCAAGCAACCGCACCCCTCTGGCAACCGACAGAAAAAGTCTTGTTCGATCCTTTGACGTACCGCTCGATGTCGTGGATAATGGTAAGCTTGATGGTTGTAAATAATGACGATCGCAGGTAAAGTAATGACCTCCGCAGATGACAAAACTATTGTCCGTGAGTATTTTAACGCGACTGGCTTCGAGCGGTGGCAGAGGATCTATGGCGATGGCGAGGTGAATAAAGTCCAGCTGGATATCCGCAAGGGACATCAGCAGACGGTTTATACGGTGCTCTCCTGGCTGCAGGCGGATGATAATATCAAAGGATTATCAGTCTGCGATGCGGGTTGTGGTGTGGGTAGCCTCAGTATTCTCTTGGCCCAAGCGGGTGCGCAAGTCTATGGGAGTGATATTTCTGAAAAAATGGTGACAGAAGCATCCTCCAAGGCCCGTGCGATCGGCAACAACGATAATCCTACTTTTATTGTCCGGGATTTGGAGCAATTAAGCGGCAGCTACCACACGGTGATTTGCCTGGATGTGCTGATTCACTATCCTCAAGAACAGGCAAATGAGATGATCGGACATCTCTGTTCTCTGGCCGAATCTCGTCTGATTATCAGTTTTGCCCCCAAAACTCTGGCTTTGTGTATACTCAAGAAAATCGGGAGTTTATTTCCCGGTCCTAGTAAGGCAACTCGCGCTTACATGCATCGCGAGGTAGATGTGGTCGAGATGCTCGAAAACAATGGCTTTTCTATTGCACGTGATGCCATGACTAAGACTAGCTTTTATTACTCTCGCATCCTCGAAGCTACTCGCTAGCCCCACCCTCAAGAGTGGGGCTACATGAACAAAGCCCACGCTCCGGACCCCCTCCGCTGCGCGGGCTGAATATTTGAACGATCAATAAGAAGATGATGACAAGAATTTTTCTGGCGATCGCCTCTATTTTTGGGGCACTGACGGTAGCATCTGGTGCCTTGGCTTCCCATGCATTAAAGGATAGATTAACGGAGAAGGCTTTGAGTATTTTTGAAACCGGGGCCAGATACCAAATGTATCATGCTTTGGCGCTGCTGATGGTGGCGTTACTGTTAAGTCGCGCCGAAGCTTCCCAGACCTTTATCGTAGCAGGAGGATGGGCCTTCATTGTAGGAATTGCTCTCGTTACCAGGCGGGAGCCTGGTAACGCTATGCAGCTTGTATGCTTTGAGTTTAACAGGTATCAAGTGGCTGGGGGCGATTACTCCTCTGGGAGGAACCAGTTTGATTATCGGTTGGATAAGTTTAGCAGTTGTGGCTGGGAGTTTTAAGTGATTATGACTATCAAAGAATTGGAATCTCAACTGCTTGCCTTAATACTGAAAAAACACGAGTAATTCAGCTTTTATCTGCAAGTCTTGCCAATAGCTGAGCTGGCAAGGGATTGAAAAAACTCCTGGTGTCTGTGGCGGGAGGGCTTGCATTGCCGGGACGCTCATCACCGTTTGGGGATTGTAAATGCCCGTCGTTTGGGGTATAGCGAAGGGGATATTCTGGAAAATTTCCTACCTTGAGTGCAGCTTCTTTAGCAAATGCTTGGGCTTATGCTGAAGCATTTCCAGAAGAGATAGAACTGGCGATCGGAGAAAATGAGGATATTGAATAGATGGCAAGTCTTAATGAACTATACAATTAGGATGTCAAATTGGTACTCCTTCCCGTCGAACATTGAGGAAAAACGGACTATTTTCTGACTGGAAACGCAGTAATGACACAAAAGCGCGGGAAATGACTACCGTATGTTCTCGGCACAAAGCCGCAGTAAATTCACCGGTACGATCGATTTATTCCCAGGCATTAACGTCATCTTTGAGAACTACCAAAACATCAATATCGGAGTCCGGTCGAGCATCTCCTCTCGCTTGAGAACCATAAAGAATTAACCGCACTAGACGTTCTCCATAAAATGTCTCAAAATAATGACGCAGTTCTGTCAAAATATCTGGCAATTTCTCTTTCATAGCATACCTCCTACCTATCTGAATAGGAAGCGAGCGCCCGATCGCCCCCTTTCTCACTTAAAACTCTTGAGGATAACCGCTTTCAACAATTTGACATGCCATCTGTTTGTAGACCGAGGGATCCTCTGGGGCAATGCTTGCCAAACCGTCCGCGTAACGATTATACATGCAAAATGCGGCAGCAATCAATACAGGATCGTGAATTTCCCGATCGCTGGCACCTTGTTTCCGCGCCTGTTCTAGATCTGCTTCTGTTACAAAATTCCCTCCCATTTGGACCTGGCCAGCAATTTTCAGCAGGGCCTTCATTTTCTCGCTGATGTCTGCGCTTTCAATATCCTGCTTGACAGCATCTACGACCGAACTTTTCTCTTGCAGCAGTTGTCGGGCGATCGCCTCATGAGTCTAGGTACAATTTTTGCATTTATTTCGGTAAGATCCGGCAGCAATCAGTTCTCGTTCTCCCTGCGATCGGGGCGAATCCTCGCAGCAGTTCTGCTAATTTGTTTAGAGATTTCCCCACTCCCCGACAAATGTTAAAAAATATGTGAGTAAGGCATAGTTTGTTGAAGGAGGGACTCCGAAAGCACCCCTTTCTCATGAGAGTTGCTTATGCTTCATTCTACTTGGCCTTCAATGGCTTGAATCGGTATAGTAAAATTAAAACTGCTGCCCTCACCAAGGGTGCTGTCTACCCAGATGCGTCCGTTGTGTTGTTCGACAATTTGCTTACAAATTGATAAACCCAAGCCCGTTCCCCCTTTTTGACGAGAATCCGAGGTATCCACTTGCTGAAAACGATCGAAGACGATCTGCAATTTATCTTGAGGAATGCCTCTGCCCTGGTCTTTAACCACAAACAAAACATTGCTATTCTGGCGTTCGACGGTGAGCCAAACTGTAGAACCAGGTTCAGAAAATTTAACCGCATTGCTGAGAAGGTTAATTAAGACCTGAACCAGGCGATCGCTATCAACGTAAACATATATCTTGGCTCGATACCTCGAAAATAATTTGAGATGTGGCTGCTATTGTTTCTACTACTTCTATTGCTTGGGTGAGTAAGTCCGCAGCATTAACCAATGCCCAGTGTAGTTGTATTTTCCCTGATTACAAATGTGCTAAATCCAAGATGTCATTAACTATATTAACCATGCGAACGCTACTATTTAATGCAATTTCCATGATTTTTTTACCAAACGGCTTCTTCTATTGATTGGGGTAGACCTCTATATTAAGTAGTCAGACAAAATTAATTACATATTTTTCTCCAAAATTTTTTATGATTGTTTCAACGGAATCAACTAAGTTTTTCCAGCAATAATAAGCATTGATTTCAATCCCTTCGTATTTAATAAACCGCCACAATATTTCAATCAAATTCAAATGAGGTGAATAAGTGGGGAGATGGAATATAGTAATATTGCGTTCTTTCCATTTTTCAATCTTGTCTTGAATAGCATCACTAGTATGGACAGATGCTTGGTCTACTACAATTACTGTTGGCTTTTCCATTCTC
>JACOMV010000049.1 GCA_014324065.1 Hormoscilla sp. SP12CHS1
CACGCTGCGCGAACAGACATTAGGTGAGGTGAAAATTAGCCATGAGATTTATAAAGGGATTAAGTCATGAAACAATTAATCTACTTAAACGGATTTATGCACAAAGTAAATATTATCACGTTAGAAGACGATCGCATTGCATTCTCCTCTCGCGGTTATCAAACCAAAGAATTGATGAAGATATTTGACCTGTCTATTATGACAATATATAATTGGTTTAATGCTTGGGAATATCTGAATTTAGTCGGGTTATATGATAGAAAAGGACGTGGAAGGAAACCGAAATTGAATTCGGAACCAAAAGAGCAGATAGTGGCCTGGACTAAAGAATATCCCCAAAAAATCGAATTGGTGAAATAAAAAGCCAAAGAAAATTGGAATGTGTCAGTGAGTAAAGACACTATTAAAAGGATATTAAAAAATAAAAATATGTCGTGGCGACGGATCCGAAAACGGGTAGGACGGGAGCCAGAACCCACGGAATATCAATAAAAAAAGAAAGAATTAAAAAAGTTAAAAGAACAAGAAGATAGAGGCAAAATTGAGTTAATATTTTTTGACTAAACCTGGTTTTGTTTAAATGCATATGTCCCTTATGCATGGCAATAACATGGATAACTGTGCGAGGTAAAAAGTCAAAAAAGTAGAAGATTAAATGTCTTTTGAACCGCAATAATGAACTAGTTCCTTACTTATTTGAGTGTCAGATTAATAGTGAGGTAGTTATATCATGTATAGATGATTTTTGTTCAACACTAAAGAAAAAAACCGTGTTGGTGATGGATAATGCTTCCACTCATACGAGTAATGCAGTGAAAAATAAACAATAAGAATGGGAAAAAAAAGGGTTAACAATTTTTTATTTGCCTACCTATTCTCCCCAGTTAAATATTATTGAAATTTTGTGGCGAGGCGATTTATTAAATACTCATGGCTAAATACTGATGCCTATGAGAGTTGGAAAAGTTTAGTTAAAGCTGTGGAAGATGTGCTTCGAGATGTTTAAAAAAATAAAAAATTAATTTTGCATAAATACTTATGAAGTGCTGGGGGTATTTGGCAACAATGGGACCTGGTTTATTCCCACCTCCGGTCCTAATGCTGGCCTTGCTTACCCCTTCGCGATCGGGCCCATGGAGACAGAAACCTGCGGACCCTGCTTCACCTCAGACCAACAGACATTGTTCATCTCCCTGCAATATCCCGGGGAAAAGAATGGCCAGCGTCAAAATGGAGCCGCAGAAGTCCGTAAATTTGGGCAGGTGCGGGACTACCCGACGGTCGGGAATTCATCCAGGAACGGAAATTGCCGATTTTTCGGACCGTCCGCGGGCCGATCGGTTCCAACTGGCCCGGTAAAGGTCCGGACGACCCGCCCAAACCCGCCGTTGTAGCCATTCATCGCTTGTAGGGTTCCGCCCACAGTAAAGATGTCCAGAAACCCGGTTTCTTCTGCGAAACCGGGTTTCTCAATTTTCACAACTGATTGGGAATTGCCAACTATCACATCTATCTTTTCAAGTCAATATTTTTTAACGCCAATTAATAGTCAGATAGCAATTTTTAAGCAAAAGACAAATAAACCTTAATTAGGTAATTACCAAAACTTAATATTATGAAAGTAGAGTGTATGGTAGTTTTTTGAGTAAAGGAAATCACCCTCGCTTCTATTGATTGACTTACAAATGCGAAGATTGTTTCGGTGAATCAAGAGCAAAAATGTGATGTAGAGGAGAACAAAAGACGGTTTTATGTCTAAATTAACTCGCAGAGAACTGCTGATTTTCTTTGGCTGCGGTGCAGCAGCAGCGGTAGTAGCAGATGGGGGATTGGAACGAAAAATATTGGGCACTGGCGGCAACATAGCCCAAGCAATTGAAGGGGATCTGTCATTCACCTCGGTGCGCTTGCCCCATCCTTTAGAGATTTACCAAGATAAGGAAAGCTTCTTGCCCACGGGAATTGATGGTGCAGGCGAAACTCTGCCAGCTGTAGCAGATCCTAGCTTAGATAGCTACAACGTCATAGATGACGTGGTGGTGCCGCCAGAATACGAACGTTACGTGATAGTCAAGTGGGGCGATCGGGTATTTCCGAACCCAGAAGATTACGTGGGCTACAACTGCGACTTCACGAGTTACATTCCCATTCGCGGCAGTAATAATAACGGTTTCCTCTGGGTGAATCACGAGTACGTCTCCTACCCGATGAGCATTTTGCTAGTTGAAGAACCTGAAGAATATGCAGGATTACCCACAACTGATGAGTTAGTGCTTGGCCAAGATTTGTCGCAAGTAAATCCCGCTACTCTGGGAGAATTTATGTATAACCAGGGCGGTTCTATCCTGCGGGTGAGAAGGAATGCAGCAGGTCGCTTTCAAGTGGTGAGTGAGGGTCGCTTTAATCGCCGCATCCACGGTCTTTCAGGCTTATTGATTAACAGCCAGCGCACGGACCGCTATCGGCGGGTCATATCCTGGGGCGAAAGGCGAGGGGACCGCAACTTTCTGGTAGGGACTGGACCTGCTGCCACGGAGGTCTTTAAGCAAGTAAACTCAGATGGACTGGGAAATCGGATTATCGGCACGGCCTTCAACTGTTCAGGGGGAACAACACCTTGGGGAACAATCCTGACGGCAGAGGAAAACTTTCAGGGTGCTGTAAATGAAGATGTCAAACCTGATGGTTCCCAGGTGGGTTATAGGGAAGAGTCGATCGGGGAAGTATTCGGTCTAGTGGGGGAGAAATACGGCTGGATGGTAGAAATCCCGGTCCTGCGGCCCCGACAACGGGCCAGGAAACACACGGCCTTGGGTCGCTTCCGTCATGAAAATATTGCCTTCCGGATAGAAGCAGGGGAAAAGTTGATCGCCTACATGGGAGACGATCGTCGGGGAGGTCACACCTGGAAGTTTGTCAGTAATGGCGTAGTCAGAGATCCGAGCGATCCGAACAATAGCCGCTTGTTGGAAGATGGCATTCTCTATTGTGCCCGGTTGAATGCTAACGGTACGGGGACATGGATTCCCTTACTGCTTAATAATCCCACCAATCCCAATGTCCCGTCCCAGATTGCCTCGCGGGAACTGGCCGCCCTGGGAGAAGCGCAAAGAGATGGTCGCGTCCGCCTGCCGATGCGCGACGGAATTGCTGGCCAAACTGAAGATGGTGGCCCCTTGATAGTAGACCTGACCAATGAGGATACTGCCTTACCCGATTATCGGGGCAAGAGGCTGAGGGATTTCTACGACAGTCAAGGTGCTCTGTTGGTTGATGCCTTCCTGGCTGCTAATCTGGTAGGCGCGACTCCCACGGCCCGTCCCGAAGATCTGGAAGTCCATCCCACTACCAAAGAAGTATTCATTGCCTATACGGACAACACTCCTGGAGGAGATGGCTATCCCGACTCGCGGATTTTTCAGGTCGGCAAGTTCAGTGCGGCTGTGAATGCGACTCAACAGTCGGGGGGACTGTACAAGATTATGGAAAACAGTGCCGACGGTACGGGCAATAGCTTCCGTTGGAAACGCTTCTTGCAAGGTGGAGAAGCGGGAGCCGTTTTAGGAGCTGGTTTTGCCAACGTAGATAACCTGGGCTTTGACAACTTTGATAATGTCTGGGGCGTTACGGATATGTCCACTAGCCGACATAATGGTTTTCGGACTGGCGTGGATCCCGAAGAACGGATGATCGACCACAGCGAAACAGGCGATGTGAATGAGTTGGTGGGAGTGTTCGGGAATAATTGGCTGTTCTACATTCCTACTAGCGGACAAGATGCGGGAGCAGTGATTCCCTTTGCCTACGGTCCCGTGCGCTGCGAGATGACTGGTCCTACTTTTGTGGGAGATACCCTCATCTTAGCAGTGCAGCATCCAGGAGAAAGTGTGCCGATCGGGGATGGAACTCAACTGAATCGCGACATTGAGATGTTGAACTTGAATGGTCGCGTATTTAATCAGACTCGAACAGTACCGCGGGGCAGTAATTGGCCGAGTAATATTGAGGGAGATGCGGATGGTCCGCCGCTGCCCACGGTGATTGGCATTAAACGCAAGGACTCCGCTGGTGGTGACAGTTTTCTCTAATTAATCATCCCCACCACCATCCCCGTAGGGGCTAGGAGAACCAAGCCCGCCTGCGCGGGCTTGCGAGAGGGCGAGAGGGCGAGAGGGCGAGAGGGCGAGAGACAATTATAGCCCTGAAATTGTTGTGCTCTGACATCAAATCAACTCCGGAGGGATCGAGACCAAGACCGTTGCTCATACCTGGCTTGGTTTGGCTCATACCTGGCTTGGTTTGGCTCATACCTGGCTTGGTTTGGCTCATACCTGGCTTGGTTTGGCTCATACCAAGCTTAGTTTAGCCCAAACCAAGCTTAGTTTAGCCCAAACCAAGCTTAGTTTAGCTCATACCCGATTCAGTTCAGCCCAAACCTGGCCCTGGATCGGCCTGCTTTAGTCAAGGATGAGCCTGGGCTGGCCAGGCATGCGCGTGATAAAGGTGTTCTCTTCTTTTGACGATTATCACTTTTGGTATTATAGTGCTGATAAAGCTCGTCTGAGAATTGCGAATTTAAGCGAATTTAAGAGAAATTTAATCACTTCTCCATTCTCAATTATCACTTCTCCATTCTCAATTATCACTTCTCCATTCTCAATTATCAACTTTTTTTAAGGTGTTCTCTTCTTTTGACGATTATCACTTTTGGTATTATAGTACTGATAAAGCTCGTCTGGTGAAGTGTTGGCAATTTTGTCGGGAATTGACGCTCGGCAAATTGGTGCTCCTGATTTTGTTTAGTTACGGTAACGCCGCTAAAAGTTGAGAATTGCGAATTTGAGCACGGAAAAACAATCATTCAAATCATGCCTGCAATCTCGTCTACTATCACGACCTTTCCCCTAACGGCTGTTGTCGGTCAAGAAGCGATCAAATTGGCGCTGCTGCTAGCGGCGATCGACCCGGAATTGGGAGGAGTGGCGATCGCGGGTCGCGGGGGAACGGCAAAATCAATGATGGCACGGGCTTTACACGCCTTACTGCCACCCATTGAAGTGGCGAAAGGGGGGCAGGCCTGGGGTAATGAAGAACCAACCCAAGAAAGTCAGGAAACAGAGATAATTCCTGCGCCCTTCGTGCAAATTCCCCTGGGGGTGACAGAAGACAGACTCTTAGGTTCAGTGGATGTGGAAAAATCGGTGCAGCAAGGTCAGACGGTATTTCAACCGGGGTTGCTGGCCGCTGCTAACCGGGGCGTCCTGTATGTGGATGAAATTAATTTACTTGATGACCAAATTGGCAACCAACTGCTAACGGTTTTGAGTGAAGGACGGAACATAATCGAACGGGAGGGGATTAGTTTTGAACATCAGAGCAAGTCTCTGTTAATTGCTACCTACAACCCGGAAGAAGGTTCCCTGCGCCGCCATTTACTCGATCGCATTGCCATTAACCTCTCCGCTGATGGGGTTTTGGGATTGGATGATCGGGTGCAAGCGGTCGATCGGGCCCTAGCCTACGCCAAATCTCCCCTGGAATTTCTCCAGCAGTACAGCGAGGACATGGAGGACTTGAAAACACAAATCCTTCTGGGACGGGAATGGCTCAAAGATGTCCGCATTACTAGCGAACAAATTACCTATCTAGTAGAGGAGGCCATTAGGGCGGGGGTGCAGGGACATCGGGCGGAATTATTTGCCGTGAAAGTGGCCAAAGCCAGTGCTGCACTGGACGGACGGACCTATATCAGCGCGGAAGATTTGCGCAGTGCGGTGGAATTGGTAATCGTCCCCCGGGCCACAGTCGTGCAAACGCCACCAGATGAGGCACCGCCGCCCCCTCCACCACCGCCACCGTCTGACGAACAGCAGGATGATGAGGATGATGAGGATGATGAGAACAGTCCCGAAGAACCAGAAGAAGAGCAAAGTACCATTCCCGAAGAGTTTGTCTTCGATCCAGAGGGAGTAATTCTGGATGACAGCGTGCTGTACTTTGCTCAAATGGCCCAAAGGCAGGGTAAGTCCGGCAGTCGCAGTGCGATCTTTTCTGAAGATCGGGGACGGTACGTGAAACCCATGTTGCCGAAAGGAAAGGTGCGCCGCATTGCCGTGGATGCGACCTTGAGAGCAGCTGCACCTTATCAGCAGGCCCGGCGTCAACGCCAACCGGGTAGAAAGGTAATTGTAGAATCGGAGGACGTGCGGGCCAAGCGGTTAGTCAGAAAGGCGGGTGCTTTGGTGATTTTCCTAGTGGACGCATCCGGTTCAATGGCCCTCAACCGGATGCAGTCGGCCAAGGGGGCGGTGATGCAACTGCTGACGGAAGCTTATCAAAATCGCGACCAAGTGGCCTTGATTCCCTTTCGGGGAGAACAGGCGGAGGTGTGGCTACCCCCGACCCGATCGATCGCGGCAGCGCGGCGACGTTTGGAAGTTATGCCTTGCGGTGGCGGTTCGCCCTTAGCTCATGGTTTGACTACTGCTGTCAGGGTGGGGGTGAATGCTCAACAGTCGGGAGATATCGGGCAAGTAGTGCTGGTGGCCATTACTGACGGACGGGGTAATATTCCCTTGGCCCGTTCTTTGGGCGAAGCGATGGAACCAGGAGAAAAACCAGATATTAAAGGGGAACTGTTGGAAATTTCTGCCAAAATTAGAGCTTTGGGGATTCAGCTGTTGGCGATCGATACGGAAAATAAGTTTATTTCCACTGGGTTCGCGAAGGAGTTGGCGAAAACAGCCGGGGGTAAATATTATCACTTACCCAAGGCGACGGATAAGGCGATCGTGGGGCTGACGAAGGGGGCGATCGCCGACCTGAAGTCCGGTTCGTAGTGAGGACTAAAGTCCTCATAACAGAAGAACATGTGTTAAAATGGATTAACCCTATACTGGCAGATCTTCCCTATGAAATCTCTCAAGCGCCTAGTTTCTGGGACTGTCAGACTGCGAACCGTCTTTATCGTCCCCTTTGTGCTGCAAATCTGCGCAGCGGTAGGACTGACAGGCTATCTTTCCTTACGCAACGGCCAGAAAGCAGTCAATGAAGTTACCACCCAGTTGCGTAGGGAAATAACGGCCAATAATGGTATAATACCACTACAGCTTGAGTTATTCGATCAACCGACCATCTTCCAGATGAATGATGCGATCGGCAATGTCCAAAATGCGATTGTCGTGAGTCACCAGCAAGATGGTACATCCCTGCTCTTTAGCTAGGTGTTGCATTAGGTTGATAACATTTCTACCACTTTTACTGTCTAATGCAGCAGTGGGTTCGTCTGCTAGCACTAACTTGGGATGGTTCACCAAGGCGCGGGCGATCGCCACCCACTGCTTTTGTCCCCCTGACAGGTTTTCCGGGTAATAGTTAACTCGTTCTTCCAGACCCACTGTCTTAAGTATAGCTTCAGATTTAGCTATTGCTTTTTGCCTAGCAATATTTGACTGAAGTTGAACGGACATTTGCACATTTTGTTTTGCTGTCATAAACGGTAACAAATTATGCGCTTGAAAAATATAGCCAATACGACGTCGCACTTGTACCATTTGTTCTTCATTTGCTCCATTCAGTTCTATTCCTATAGTTCTGAGACTTCCTTCTTGGACAGAACGCAAACCTCCAATTAATGACAGCAAAGTAGTTTTTCCCGAACCCGATGGACCTGTCATTATGACAATTTATCCTGCTGAAATTTCCAGGCCGATATTAAATAAAACCTGCTTTTTTAACGATTCTTTGCCAAAATAATGGTTGAGATTTTGAAGAGTGATAACATGTTCCATAGATATGCCAGTCCTTAAAAAATATCCGCTGGATCTGCTGCTCTTAGTTTTGCTATAGCAGTTCCACCAGAAATAAAACACATGATGATAGTCGCGACCAGGACAAAAACTGCGACAAAAACTGCTCTGTTAACAGTCATAGTAATGGGAAGAAGGGTAGCTTGTTTGGTGAATTCATACTGAATAACAGAAATTATTAATCCCGGTATATAACCTAATATTGCAATAAATAAAGCCTGTTGTAAAACCATAGACAATAGATATATATGTCGATATCCCATTGCCTTCAAAGTAGCGTATTCAGGTAGATGTTCCGCAACATTGCTATAAAGAATTTGATAGACAACTACGATGCCGACAACTATTCCCAAGAAAACTCCTAAGTTAAAGATGAAACCAATTGCGGTACTGGTTTGCCAATAATTTTTTTCAAATTCAATAAGTTCCTGTTTTGTGAGTACTTTAACATCTTTAGGTAAATATGCTTTGAGTTTGTTTTTGAACAGTTGTACGTCAGTGCCAGACTTTAATTTTATCAGACCGATATCAATGAACATTTTATTACGATTGCTGAAAATGCGCAAAAAGTTTAGATGACTTGTGAGCAAATTTCCGTCAGAACCAAAAGATGTTCCCAACTTAAACAAACCAACCACCTTTATTTTCCGATTTGAACCGTTATTGCCCACTTCTCGGAAAAACTCAAAGTTAAACAAGGCTCCGCATTCAGAAACCGACTGGACGTAGAGATGGGCGCGGATTTTATCGAAGGGCATGGCTTCGCGCAAGTAATCCATCCGACTGTACAGGCAAACCATCTCACCGCAGGGATTGGAAACGCGCAGGTACTCGGGTGCGACTGAGTAAAGAAACAGGTCGAGAATTCGTCCTTGCCAAATGAAGTAATTGCCGTAGTAAACGTTGCCTACTAGATTGGATTCTTCGAGGGTGGTTTGAAAAACCTCCGAGCGCAGGAACCGACCGTAGCGATTTGATTCAACAGGCGTTTGGTAGACTATCGAGCCAGAATCAAGTTGAGAAAGGCTAGCTGGTAAGGGTGGTAGCGGGAGTACAGAAGGTTGTTTGAGATTGAGTGCCGCAGGTTGCTTGGCAGCAAAGCGTTCGAGATAGTCTTGAAGGTAGGTTGGAAAAGGCATGGGTGAAGGAACTCCGTCGCTGACCAGACGCACCCAAGTGGCTTTCACTTCAGTGATCGCCAACCGCTCTAGACCATTATCTGGCAGCACTTTGCAAAACTCAATGTAGGTATCAAAGGAAGAGCCGACGACATTTCCTACCCAAGCCCGTGCCTGGATAATATCGTAGGCCGTGGCTTCTCCTAAAACTCGCAGGCTGACAGCATTGGTTACCATTCCCCAATCTCCCGTTAAGAAGTCAGATAGCATCTGTGAGGCAATGCTTTCCATCGGCAGTTCCCGAATCTTCCCAATCCACCGAAAGTATTGGGAGAAGTAAACGCGGCGACTGATGCTGCCACTTTCTTTGAAGCTTGCTTGAAAGCGTTGCTCGTAGACCAGTTGACCTTGCGGCCCATCATTACTGTAGCGCGTCCAGTGGCGATCGCACCCAGCCTCAACCTTAGTCTCATCCATTTCAAGGGATTGGGGTTGGGGAACAACGATAGCTACCATCCGTTCTGGGGGACGGGTTAGCTTAACTGCCACTGTAACTACTAAATAATCACCAGTTATCGTCTGGGTTTTTAATAGTACGCTGTCTCCCTGCTGTGCAACAATCTCCAAGTCAGACGCTTCACCATCGAAAGCCTTGCGAACAGCTTCAATAGCAGACCAGATGCGAGTGCCAGCTCGGTCTTGGGTGTCGCCGCCCTGTACTAGCTGATTCATCAACCCGCTGCGCTTCGATCTCAGCAGTGCTACCCAATCTTCTACTGTGCGGTGAGTAATCGATTCAATATCGCATCCCTGTGCAGTTTCATCCACAACACACAAACAGTAGCGATCGCAGTGGGATAAGGATAGGTCGAGTCCAGCGGTACTAGTACCTGTTAGCTGAGGTTTCCCTGAAGGCAGACTCTTGACTCGGAAGTCTATCTTCTCCTGCGGAGCTAATCTTAGTTTCTGTTTTAGGGCACGGGCAATAATCGGTCGCTCCTGCTTACTCCGCTGATTTTTAGGCTTTGCCTGTAAGTTGGGGGCTAATCCTAGAGCTACGGCGGGCTGGTTTAAGCCAAATTTCTTGAAGGTTGTATTTAAGACCTCCTGAAGATGATTGCGATCGCGCTCTTCGGGATTCGCCAGCTCGATAGCAGTAGGATTTTCTGGGTGTTCTTCGAGAATGCGCAGTCGATACCCACTCAATCGTTCCACTACATACCCCTCTTCGTCAGTAGCGACAACCTCACTAATATACTCGTTATCCTCTTTATTTTGTAGCACAACGGTAACTACTCTCTTACCTACATCAGAATCAGGATTGCGGAACAATTCAATTTTATCAATCTGAACTGGTAAGCAGATGTCGCGAGGAATAGTTAGCTGCACGGATTGAAGCAGAACGTCCCGGAAGTAAGGGTCACCCAGCAGCATAGCGCTACCCAGGTTTGGGGCAAAGCTTTATGTTAACAGTTCATCTTCTGAACGAACGTGGGAATGGAAGATACTGCGTTCTTGGTCGAGCCAGAAAATTGACCCCATGCGCTGAAAACGCGGTCCTTGGAAGAATAAATCTCCGTAAAGATCTTGCTGGGGGTCTAGAGGTAGTGCCTCCCCAAGCGAGGGCGCTGTTTTCATTTCTGATGTTGGTTTGCCTAGCACTAAGGTTGCTGCAAAGTGGTAGGTTGCGAAACCTGTCTGCTCCGTGCTGATACCAACATGAACCCTTTGCTGTCCCATATCATCAACCTCCATCACCTCCGCATGAATTTCAATATCCACGCCTGAAGTGGGGTTAACAACCACCGGACGTCGCAGGAAAATATTCTCAATTCGGACCACAGAAGGTCGTGCCTCACCAGTGACATAGGCGCACGCCTGTGCCATCCAAGCCAAATACCGTCGGGAACAGGTAAGAACCGCGCCAAAGGTGGTCTTGAATATAGAGATCCCGTTCTAAACTCAGGTGCGTCCTAGCTTTTAACTCCACACCCGGTTCTATATAGAGAACCTGCTCGACGAATCGAAGCCCCTCCGGAGGCGGTAAAGGCATAGGCGACCAAGTATCTAGTCCCCCTAAGCGACCGGCGATGATAACCTGTTTTACACCTGGGTCGCATTCAAAGAGCTTGAGGAAGCGACTGACGCCTTCAGAAGTAGAAATAGCACCGATACCCATGCGGTTTAGGTTTTTCACGCCCATGCGAGCGCCCATACCCACTTCACCCTAGACACTATAAGCAAGGGAGAGCACTTGCGTTTCTTGATGCTCGCGTTCAAAGCGCCGGAGGACGAGCGACTCGTTTGCGAAGGCATACCAGGCATTTCCAGGCATTCCCGTAACGCCGATAATCGAGCTAAAGGCTATAAAGAGTTTTGGTGGTTTCGAGGCTAACGCTTGTAACAGGTTGCTAGCGCCAATTAGCTTAGGAGAAACTTCAGCGATCGCCTCTTCGAGACTAACCTGTTCGACGCGACGGGGTTTATTCATTCCGGCGCCGTGAACCACACCTGTAATTTTATCAAGCTCTGTGGTTACTGTCTCCACTAACTGGGTAACTTCATCAGGATTGGTAAGATCGCAGGAATAGTAGCGACAGGTCAATTTTTCAGCTTTGAAGCGCTCTAGGGTCCTTGCTACTTCTTGGTTATCTGATTGAGAACGACCCACCAAAGCCATTTTAGCGTTAGTATGCTTGCCGAGTTCCAATGCACATTCAGCAGTAATTCCCTTAGCGCCTCCCGTTACCAAAATCACATCTTCTTCAGACCAAGAAAGCGCTCGTTTGTTATAGTTGACTGGTTGCTGTAAGCGATTTTGAGGAACCAAACGCTCCTTTTTATCATTGTAGCCCACAGTGGCAATAGCCTCAGTTCCCGATAACTCAGCGATCGCTAACTCAGCAATATAGTCTGGGGGAATTTCGGGATCCATGTCTAGTACACGGACCCGCATATCTGAACGTTCCAGGTGTACGCTGCGGGCAAACCCAGCCGCGCAACAGGTCTCTGGGTTCATGACTTGCGAGCCACTTCCAAAGTAACCTCCGCCAAATTGCACGTATGCAATACAGCTATTCTTAGGTGCAGTCGCAATAGTCTTCAGCCGCTGGATCATTTGCTCAACAGGCAGAGTTTCTTGCTTCTGATTGGAAGTCTGAGGCAGGATGGCAATAAAATGAGAGTAACTATCCGTTAAATAATTCTCATCTCTCAATAGTTGCTGGTACGTGACTTCTTCTGTCTCAGCTGACACGGAAACCAACTGTTTTGTCAAGGCATTGGCTGCTGAGTTTGATAACTCATCGGATACAATCAAAACTTTAGCTTGAGACCAAGTCATTCTCTACCTCCCTTGACTCACATATTCAACAGTAAAATTCCGTACCCAATTTGCCCCTGATTTTGGTTTAGCCTCTGGTTTGGGTTCTGTAGATTCAGCAACTTGGGGGGGAACTGCTATAGTTGGCGCGGGAGATGAACTAGGTTTTGCTTTCCCAGGCATCTCAGAGCGAATTGCTGCGGCTACTTCTACTAAACTAGCATTTGCTAGAGAAGATGGATCTACCTTGCCCGCGACCCTACATTGCTTGGCAACTTCAGCTACCAAATCACCTGCTTTAATAGAATATAAATTCAGGTCATCCAGTAGTTTTAACTCCAATCCAATGGTAGTGCTAGGATATCCAGTTTGCCGAACAATATGCTCTACCAAAATCTTCTCAACGTTGTTGGTGGTATGTTGGGCCGTTGATTCATGCAGATGCTGCTGTTGTCCGGTCAGTTGTACTGCCTGGTTGGGAGTATTATCAGGCTGAATAACTGGAGGGGTTTTGACAATTTCTTGGTAATTAAACTCGCGATTATTCTGATGATTTTGACCATTCAGCTTTTCCGCACTATTAAGATCGCTGAAGCTTGGTAATGTCAGCATATCTGCGATAATCACTTTCGCCAAAAATGTACTGCACTGGACTAAGTACTTGGAGAGAAGTTGAACTACCTCTTCCGTCAGATTTTTGTTCGAGTTATTCTGGACTAAACCATTCATTACATTTCTCCTGTTTCAATTAAATCGCTCTCAAGATCTGACCTAATCAATTCAATTATAAATGTACTGCGCTCTCTTAAATAATTAGACATCAGCTCTTCCAATCGATCGCTTGACAATTGTGTCAGCGGTTTGTTTTTACTGCTTGGAGCTGCTGAAACATGAAGTTTTCGCTCGCAAGGGTTTTCTATGAAAATGCGATCGCTTGCTGGAATAAAAGGACGTACTAGACGATTCTCGTAAAGTCGATTCCAGTTAACTTCGCCACCGCACACAAAGAAGCTGCCCAAGAACGTATTTAAATCCCGATCGCGTCCCGGTTGTGACTCAAGGGGAAAACACAGAGCACGGTCCCCATTAATCTTATCTACCAAACCAGAAAGCACTTTTCCAGTTCCCATCTCTACAATAATATCGCATGACTGAGTGAAAGCTGTTACGAGAGATACAAAATCCACTTGTGAAATTATCTGATTGGCAAAATGTTGGCGCATATTCAGCCCGGTCTGAACTGGTTTTTCTTGTTGGCCACGAACGCTAGAAAACAGTTCTACAGATATTTCTGTGAGCTGTTCGGGAATTAATAGCTTGGTACGCAGTTCTTCAGCCGCTGGGGCGACTAGCTGAGAATGAAAAGCGTTACTAACTGGAAGTAGACGCACCCGAATGTCAGCAGCAGTTGCAAGATCCATCGCTTCTTTAACGGCAGCCCGATCGCCCGATATGACAATCTGTTGGGGAGCATTAATATTTGCCACAACTAGATAACCGTTGACTTGTTGCAGCAGTTGTTCGGCAGTTTTTTGGGAACAAGCGAGACTAGCCATAGCTCCAGCATTATCTTCTGATGCTGACATAGCCTGTCCTCGAATAGCCGCCAGAGTAATCAGTGTTTTCTCATCATAAGCACCAGCGCAATGAAAAGCTGTTAATTCTCCAAGACTATGACCGCCCACAGCAGATGGCTTTATCCCTAAATACTCCAGATAACGCAGCCAAACCAGAGAATTTAGACAAATTGCTGGTTGTGCAACTTCAGTAGAAGCGAGAGAATCAGACCATTCTTGAATCTGTTCCTCATTGACAGCTCGGTCTAGTAAAGGATAGATAAATTTACTGACTGGCTGACTTACCAATTCCTTAAGCCAATTGTCAGCTCGATCTACCAGTTCCCGTGCCCAAGCATAACGTTCTACAACAGTATGACCCATATTTAACTTTTGCGACCCCTGACCGGGAAACAGGAAACCAACTCAGGGAGGGTTAACTGCGTGACCAACCCAGATATCTTTTTGGGCAAAAGTTTTCACTTCTCCTCTGGC
The DNA here is from genome assembly GCA_014324065.1 of Hormoscilla sp. SP12CHS1. Taxonomy (GTDB): domain Bacteria; phylum Cyanobacteriota; class Cyanobacteriia; order Cyanobacteriales; family Desertifilaceae; genus Hormoscilla. The sequence continues at coordinate 14,300 of JACOMV010000049.1, forward strand.
TGGAGGGAGGTCGTTGAGTATTTGCTCTAGTTGCTGGAGACGCTCTATTAGCTCATCAGGAGTACCAGCAATAACTGCTACACGAACCGGTTGAGAAGATTTAATTTCCCAAGCTAATTTTGCAGCCAAGTCAACAAGTTCAGCTACACTCATGCCTGCTGCTATATTTAGCACTGCTTGAGTTCGCTGCAGCAGTTCAACAATAGATGCTGCACTGAGAACAAATATTTCTGTGTCTTGATTAGAAACCAGTAGTGCTCGTTCTTCAATAGAAGGCTTGAGCTTAGGAGCAGGAGCGTCCCCAGAAGAAATCGTCACATGGCAGTTAATGCCCCCAAAGCCAGCGCCAAAAACACCAGCTCTGATTGTCTCATTTTGGTTTCGTACAGCTCCCATCAGAATAGGATAAAGACATTGAGCAGAAGTATCGAACACTGGATTGGGTTCCTGACAACCTGCTGTTGGTGGGAGAACCCGTTGGTTTACGGCTATAGCAGCCTTGATAAAGCCTCCAATACCCGCTGCTGCTTTAGTATGTCCGACGATCGACTTAAAGGAAGTAATGCCACAGGAGCGAGGAGCTAGTTCGCCATCATAACTCATGGCCAGAGCTATCCCCTCTAGTTCCGTGCGATCGCCTTTGGGAGTCCCCATACCATGTCCTTCGATAAAATCGAGAGTGTGGGGGCTATAACCAGCTTTTTCATAGGCGCGACGCAAAGCTTTTGCCTGACCTATTTTAGAAGGAGCTGTAATGCCGCCTTTACCATCTGACGAGATGCCCCAGCCATTGATCATGGCATAAACGTAATCTCCAGATATTCGCGCATCTTCTAAACGCTTGAGAACAACAAAACCACATCCTTCTCCGGGAATAAAACCACTAGCCCTGCGGTCATAGACCCTCATATCTTCAGCAGTTAGCGCCCCCGTCTTAGCAAAGCCGATAAGTTCAAAAGTGTCTAAGCTTACATCAACTCCTCCTGCTAAAGCTAAGTCAAGATCGCCGCTAGTAAGTTTCGTACAAGCATCAGCTATAGCTATCAATGAGGAAGAGCAGGCACCATCTACTATATATCCCCCACCATCAAAATTGAAATAGTTACAAACTCTGCCAGCAATAGTATTGGCAAGACCCCCAGCCAAAGAATCCTCTGTAATGGGCCAGAAAACCGACTTGTAGACTTCTTCCATAGTCTCTACAAGTTCTTCTCTAGTTTCCGTTGGCAGTTCTTTAGCTTTTGCTGCTGTACGCAAGCTTTTTTAACGAAAGGCCAGCGCAAACGCATTGTATTAGACCGCGTTTGTTCTCCTGTGAGGGTATTTCCCAGAATCACACCCGAAAGTTCGGTAGGAACGCTATCACGAGTATAGCCAGCATCTTCTACAGCTTGTTCGCTATTTAATTAGTACAATAACAGCATGTAGTAAACCAGTTCTTAAACGTATTTGTTCCCATCAGC
>JACOMV010000050.1 GCA_014324065.1 Hormoscilla sp. SP12CHS1
GGAGCCGGATGAGGTGAAAGTCTCACGTCCGGTTTTGAAGACGAGTCGGTCCGGTGACGGACTGGCTTAGTTTAATAGATTGATATTGTCAAGGCAATCGGTCTCAGTAACTAAGACAGAAGGATATACCAATAGTGCAGCCTCCCCAGAGATCTCCCCAGTCAACGCCCAGACAACCAGACCGCAAGCAAGCAAGCATAGAACGTCTCCGCACCATCAGCCGTCTGCTAGACAACGCAATTTCCATTCCAGGTACAGACTATGGTGTAGGGATAGACCCCCTGCTAGGGCTACTGCCGGTCGGTGGCGATTTGATTAGCTCGATTTTCTCCGCTTATATGGTAGTAGAAGCGGTACGATTGGGCCTGCCCAGAGAAAGCCTAATAATAATGGCGATCAACCTGATCCTGGACACTCTAGCTGGTACAGTGCCAGTGCTGGGGGACCTGTTTGATGTTGCCTGGAAAGCCAATGCCAGGAATATGGAACTGATAGAATCCCATATGCAATGGTCGGGGTCGAGCTGACAATCGCTTGTCAACCCTCCCTTTCGGAACCGTGCTTGCGACTTTCATCGCACCCGGCTACTGGGTAGTTGGCCCTTTGTCATAGGTAGGTTTACCAGGGATTTCTCCCCTTGACCCTTACCACTCCTCTTTTCGCCCCTTACCCGCCGATTGACGGTCAAACATACCTCTAAGGGTTCCGTGCTTTATTAGGGGTACTCATTGCCGTGGCTTCCAACTATCACCGTCCTATGTCAGCATATCCGCAGGCATTACCCCGGGCATTGGCTTTTTAGGACATCCCTCTCCTGGTGGCTTGCGCTTTACATCTAACTTGTCCTACTTCCTACTGAGTAGGACAGCACACGAGAAGTTATTTCGTTCCTTGGTCTCATTTCTCGATGCTTTTAGGTCCCTACTATACCCCGGGAGTTATTCGAGTACGATGCTAACCAGGGGTGACGGTTAACACTAACTACCATTTCCCTTTTGGGCCAGCGTAATAGCCTTATTCCGCTGGTTCTGGATGACGAGGCTTACATACATAGGTTCGCTTTTTCTAACCCTGAACATCTTTCCTAGTGGAGTCACCGACTTAGGCTGTCAGTTATCCTACATTTAAGTCCTTGCTCCGCACCTCGGTGATGTTACTCCGAAGCACTAAGGACCGGTGTCACCTCCGTACCTGGGGGAGGGGAATTAAACCCCCATGAGTACCAAAGTTATCCGGCTAATGGAACCGGACCCGACTTTTACCATTGCTGATTTACGCCGGAACGAATCGCCCCCCTGTCCAGCCAAAAAGCAGACAAGTGGTTCGTGTTCCTGCTGTTGACAGGGTTAGGTCTAATGGTGGTTGATGCAGCGACTTTGACCATCACGATTATCGCACTGGTGCTAAACATGTTGGGCCATTTATTCTAAATCTGGTGAACGGACAGGCGATCCGCCCGGACTACGTCTCGGACGACTGAAAATATGTGATAATGAGTCAGCCGTTGTCTGTGTCTCGCCGATGGATCAGCCTGTAATCGACCTTGCCGAATTCCTGAAGAACCAACCCCAACTGGATTTCCAGTTGCCCTCGCCAGAAGATGAAGAGATTTCCGACCTGGAGTTTCAGCAGCAGTTGGAGTCCGCTTGGCAAGTATGCGATCGCTTTGACTTGCAAACGGACATCTGGCGGGGGCGGATCCTTCGGACCATCCGGGACCGAGAGAAAAAAGGCGGCGAAGGACGGGGGAAAGGATTTCTCAACTGGCTCAAGCAGCGGGATATTACTAAAAGCCAAGCTTATGCCTTGATTCAACTGGCCAATAGTGCCGATACCCTCTTGAGTGAAGGAAATATGGATCCAGAGGCCATCAACAACTTCAGCAAACGCGCTTTTGTCGAAACGGCCAAATCGGATCCGGAAGTGCAACAGCTGGTTACCGATGCCGCCCAAAGAGGCGATCGCATTACCCGCCGAGAGGTCCGGCAACTAGCTGACGAATGGACAGCCATGTCCTCGGACTTACTGCCCGCAGAAGTTAAAGAACAGGCAACTACCGGTTCATTGCCGACCCGTCACCTAGCACCCCTGGTCAAAGAATTAGAGAAACTGCCAGAGTCTCACTTGCATGCCATAAAATCAGAAGTGGCCGAGCATCCAGATGTGGATACTGTCAAGCAGATGACCTCAGAAGCTCGCAACTTAGCCAAGTATCTCGACGCCGCTGCCCAAGTACAAGCATTAAATGATGCGCCCGTAGACATGGAAATGGCCTTAGAAGAAGCCCTGCGCCTGGGTTGTCTGAATACTGCTTCAGACCTGGTTAAGCAAGCCACCCAACTGGAGCAGACTATAGTCAAACTATACACCACCTGGAAACGTTTGGGCAATCTGGCAGATAGGGTATATGTAGAGACAGGCGCTTCCACCCCCCATCTGCGATCGCTCCTGGTCAGCTTGGGTATACTGACGGGAGAAGTGATGCAAGTCCCCTTGTCCGATTTTTCCGGGGGCGATCGCACCGTCCGCCTGCAAATCCTCTCCGATTCCCCAAGAACACTAGACCGCCTGTAGACGATCGGGGACAAATGACCAGTCCCCAGGGACATCGAGCGACCCCGAGACATCGAAACAAAGAGACCTATCTGGCCAACTGTAGTGATATCATACTCTAGTTGTGGGCAGGGCGGTTGTAATCGGAGTCAGGCGATCGGGTATCATATAGATAGAAAGGATTTTTCCGAACAGAGGATACCAATCCCATGGGGATAATTTAAATTATAATCCAGGAGAGATTATACCTATGCAGCAGCTAGCAGTCAGCACGGAACTAGACTTCCAGAGCGAAATATACAAAGACGCCTACAGCCGGATCAACGCGATCGTGATCGAAGGGGAAGAGGAGGCGAAGGAAAATTACATCAACCTGGCTAAACTGCTGCCAGACTGCTCCGATGAGCTAAAGAAGCTCTCCAAAATGGAAGGTCGCCACAAGAAAGGTTTTACAGCCTGTGGCAATAATCTGGGAGTGACGCCAGACATTGTATTCGCTAAAGAATATTTTAGCCAGTTGCACCAGAACTTCCAAGACGCCCTGGCAGCAGGGAACGTAGTAACCTGCCTTTTGATTCAAGCCCTGATTATAGAATGCTTCGCGATCGCCGCTTACAATATCTACATCCCCGTGGCCGACCCCTTTGCTCGTAAAATCACAGAAGGCGTAGTCAAGGACGAGTATACTCACCTTAACTTCGGGGAAGAATGGCTGAAAGCCCACTTTGCTGAAGCCAAAGCCGAACTGCAAGCAGCAAATCGCCAAAATCTGCCCCTGGTCTGGAAAATGCTAAACGAAGTCACAGAGGACGCCCGCTTGCTGGGAATGGAAAAAGAAGCCCTGATAGAGGACTTCATGATCGCTTACGGAGAAGCCCTGGCCAATATAGGGTTTAACACCGGTGAGATAATGCGGATGTCAGCCTACGGTTTGGCAGCAGCCTAGAAGCAGGGGAAAAAACAGCCGCATGGCTGCGCGATGTGCGATGCGCGCGCTATTCGCACTGCGCATCGCACGTCGAGAGTAGGCGAACGACAGGGTGGGCGTCTCTGGACACGACGCGGTGATAATGAAACAGATAGTTCGCGATCAACGCAATTACGCTTTAGAAAAGAAGCCAGCAATACATGTTTGGTCTTATCGGTCACCTTACAAGTTTGGAACATGCCCAAGAAGTCGCCAGAGACTTGGGCTACCCGGAATATGCCGACCAAGGGCTAGATTTCTGGTGCTCAGCACCGCCCCAAATAGTAGACAATATTAAAGTTACTAGCATCACGGGTCAAATCATCGAAGGTCGGTACGTGGAATCATGCTTTCTGCCAGAGATGCTAGCTTATCGCCGGATAAAGGCAGCAATGAGAAAAATCCTCAACGCGATGGCTCACGCCCAAAAACAGGGCATCAAGATTACGGCTCTGGGGGGATTTTCCTCGATCGTATTTGAAGAGTTTAACCTGCACAAGCACAGACAAGTCCGGAATATACAGTTGGAGTTCGATCGCTTCACGACGGGAAACACCCACACGGCATACGTTATTTGCCGTCAGGTAGAACTGGCATCAGCGCAGCTAGGAATAGAACTGTCTCAGGCAACGGTAGCGGTTTGTGGTGCCACTGGGGACATTGGTAGTGCAGTCTGTCGGTGGCTAAATACTAAGACAGATGTGGCTTCCTTACTAATGATTGCCCGCAACCAAGAACGACTGCAAGCTTTACAGTCAGACTTGGGACGAGGCAAAATCATGGGATTAGAGGAGGCTCTACCCCAGGCTGATATTATAGTGTGGGTCGCCAGTATGCGCAAGGGCGTGGAAATTGACCCCAAGCAATTGAAGCAACCATGCCTGCTGATAGATGGGGGCTATCCGAAAAACATGGGCACGAAAATATCTCATCCAGGAGTACATGTGCTCAAGGGTGGCATAGTGGAGCATTCCCTGGATATAGATTGGAAGATTATGAATATCGTCAGGATGGCAGTGCCAGGACGTCAGCTGTTTGCCTGTTTTGCCGAGTCGATGCTGCTGGAGTTTGAGAAATTGTACACCAACTTCTCTTGGGGACGCAATCAGATTACGGTAGAAAAGATGGAGCAGATTGGTAAGCTGTCAGTTAAGCATGGATTTAAACCGCTCCTAGTTGAGGAATGTTAGAGTCAATTTGGGGCTGAAGTCAATCGCCCTGTCGGGAGACATCTCCCGACCAGGAGACATCAAACCCGTCCTACGAATATTATCAAAATTGCTGACGTGGCAAATACAGAGCGCAAACCGTTACTCCTAGATTTTGAAAAGCCCCTGGTGGAGTTGGAGGCCAGAATTGACCAAATTCGCTCTCTGGCAGAGGACAATGATGTCGATGTCTTTGCTCAAATCCGCCAGTTGGAAGCCAGGGCCGTGCAGCTACGCACGGAAATATTTAGCAGTTTGTCACCGGCTCAGCGGCTGCAATTGGCCCGTCATCCCCGCCGTCCGAGTACCCTGGATTATATTCAGGCTATCAGTGATGAATGGATAGAATTGCATGGCGATCGGGGGGGGTATGACGATCGGGCCTTGGTGGGTGGGGTCGGGCGGATGAAGGGACGGCCGGTGGTAATGTTGGGTCATCAAAAAGGCCGGGATACCAAAGATAATGTGGCCCGGAACTTTGGCATGGCCTCCCCAGGGGGATACCGGAAGGCCATGCGGTTGATGGAACATGCAAACCGCTTTGGTATGCCGATTTTGACCTTTATTGATACTCCCGGTGCCTGGGCGGGTGTACAGGCGGAAGAGTTGGGCCAGGGAGAGGCGATCGCCTATAATCTGCGAGAAATGTTCTGTCTGGAGGTGCCGATCGTATGTACGGTGATTGGTGAAGGTGGCTCCGGTGGTGCTTTGGGGATTGGCGTGGGCGATCGGCTATTGATGTTTGAACATGCGGTGTATACGGTGGCTAGCCCGGAAGCCTGTGCGGCCATCCTCTGGAAAGACGCTGCCAAATCTGGCCAAGCGGCGGAAGCCCTGAAAATCACCGCCAGAGATCTAAAACAGCTGGGTATCCTGGACCAAATATTGGCAGAACCCCTAGGGGGCGCTCATTCAGACCCCTTGAAAGCCAGTGGGATTCTCAAACAGGCCCTATGGGAAAATTTAGAGGAACTATCAGCTATGACCGGCGAAAAACGGCGATCGCAGCGCTATCAGAAGTTTCGCAGCATCGGTGTATTTCTGGAAGCATCTGCCTAGAGACGTCTTTCGTCGAGCGCGCAGATTTTTCGGGCCGTCTGCGGACCGATCGCGTAGCGTGCGGGCCCCCTCCGCTGCGCGAATCGAAAAAGAATGGCTGGCACGCTCCGGGACCCCTCCGCTACGCAGTGCGGTATCGGACGAGTGGTATATACTAAAATTAGTACACAATTGTTTACATTACTCTCATCTACAGCAGTTATTGGGCTGCTGGCTATCGCAGTCTTCTGTGTCCCCCGGGAGCTATTCGCACGTTCCCAGGCTGCGGGGACACAGCGATGGCCTTGGCTTCTCGTGTCCAGAGACGCCCACCCATGTCGTGCGCGGGAGCGACACGACAGGGTGGGCGCTCTCGGACACGACTTGCTGGTATTAAGTTAGCAGAAGTGGCAGCTGTATGGGTAGACAAGATTGGGAGTAAGTTTAATTGTACCCCATATATCTAGCTAATGTCAAGCCCGGAGAGATATGGGCGATCGCCTTCTCTTTGCTGTCTTGTTGTTTATGGTCTAGTCGCTTTACGAACTTCCCGAATTGTAGAACAGATAGCGCTGGTACCCAATGAAAGGCAGCATGGGTGCTGTCGATAAGAGTGATTGGACAAGAATGCTGCGTAGATAATTGAGTTTTGAGTTTATGACTATAGCTTCCTTTAACGGTTCCCAACGCCCAGACATGACTAAAAATCAAGATGCCAAAAAAGTCCTGACTCGTCCCGATCGCAATACTTCAAATGGCTTGCAACCCAGGCAGCCCGATGAAGAAATCGACGACGAGCAGATGATGGCAGCAGTAAAGACAATGCTGCTGGGGGTAGGAGAAGATCCAAACCGGGAAGGATTGCTGAAAACGCCCAAACGGGTAGCAGAAGCAATGCGATTTCTCACAAATGGCTACAATCAGTCCCTGGAAGAAATTGTCAACGGAGCCATCTTTGATGAAGGCCACAACGAGATGGTGTTAGTGCGGGATATCAACTTGTTTAGTCTCTGCGAACATCATATGCTACCCTTTATGGGCAGAGCCCACGTCGCATACATTCCCACACAGAAAGTCGTAGGATTGAGTAAACTAGCCCGCATTGTCGAAATGTATGCCCGACGCTTGCAGGTGCAAGAACGACTGACGCGGCAGGTAGCAGAAGCAATTCAGGAGATTTTAGAACCTCAAGGGGTGGCCATAGTGGTAGAAGCTACCCATATGTGTATGGTAATGCGGGGAGTGCAGAAACCGGGTTCTTGGACTGTTACGAGTGCGATGTTGGGAGTGTTTCAAGAAGATCAGAAAACTAAGGAAGAGTTCCTGAATTTGATTCGCCACCAACCAGCATTCTTTTAAGATCGAAATTATTTCTCGTTCCCAGGCTGAGCCTGGGAACGGGTTCTAGAGGCTCTGCCTCGGATGTGGATGGCAGCGTAGTTTTAGGTAGTTGATATGGCAAAAGGATTCGGGAATAAAGAAAGTAAAAAGGGCGCCAAACGGGAAAAAGCATATTTGAAGCTGATTGACAAGTTACTCAAGTCTCAGGGAACGGTTCGGGCGATAAATATTTTGAGAGATAACCAACACCTGATTGATGAGAAGTTGTTGGAAAGGATGGAGATGGTAGCTATGGTGCTAGGGGAAAAGGGCGATCAGCCCGCAGACGGTCTGAAAAATCGGTCCGCGGACGGCCCTAAAAATCGGGAAGCTGCGCAGTTCTTAAGCAATATTGCTGAGTGGCTGGCTGAGGAATTTGGATTAGATAATGAATCTGGAGTATTTCGTCAGTTTGTGCCGCAAATGATGGCAGCAACTAGGAATAACGGCAACCCAGAAGCCGCCTACCCGATTTTACATGCCTACCGACAGCAATATCCTCAGTTTATACAGCGGTTTTATAACTGGATAATAACAGAGATTGAGAAAGCAGATTCAGAGAAAGCCTGGGCTTTGGCAGATTCAGAGAAAGCCTGGGCTTTGGCGGCAGGGACTATGTTTGGCATGGTGATTTGTGAATTTACTATGGGCGATCGGGCGGAAAATGTCGAAATGGCGATAGCCTGCCATGAAACTGCTTTGCAAGTCATAAATTGCGAGACATATCCGAAATTATGGGGTAGTATAAAAAAATCCCTGGCTACTGCTTACTGTAACCGAATTAACGGCGATCGCGCGGAAAACCTGGAGAGGGCGATCGATGCCTATGAAAGCGCCTTGCAGGTATTAACCCATGAAGTTTCGCCTGAGGAATGGGGCATAATTAAAAACAATCTGGGTATTGCTTACCGCGACAGGATTTGGGGCAATAAATCCGAGAATCTGGAACGAGCTATTAAAGCCCACAAAAGCGCTTTGCAAGTCCGTACCCGCGACGGTTATCGGGAACGATGGGCAAAAACACAAATGGATTTAGCTGTTGACTACCGTCGCCGGCTCGAAGCTGTGCGAGCAGAAAATCTAGAAAAGGCCCTTGCCCACTGTGAGAAGGCTTTCCAAGTTTACACCCGCGAATCATTTCCTCAAGATTGGGCAGACAATAAAATCAATCTGGGTAATATATACCGTGACAGAATTAGTGGCGATCGCACCGTGCCGGAAAAATCGGAGAACCTGGAAAAAGCAGCTCAAGCATTCCAAGACGCCTTGGCAGTCTTTAACCGCAATAGGTTTCCCTACAAATGGGCATTAGCCCAAATGAATCTGGGTAATGTTTACGGAGCTCAAAAACTTATACCAGAAGCGATCGAGCGTTACCGTTTAGCGCTAGAAATATTGACCCCCGATAATTTTCCGCAAGAATGTTTCGATACTGGCTATAATATGGGTAATACAGCCTTGGTTGCCGAGCTGTGGTCAGAAGCGATTGTCGGCTATAGGGCTGCTATTGCAGCTATCGATCGGAACCTTGCTATGGCTATTTCTGAAGCCCGCCGTCAGGAGATTCAAGCAGAAGCGATCGACATCTACGAAGGAATGGTAAAAGCCTGTATCAATGACGGGCAGCCTGAAAAAGCCAAAGAATATGCGGAGCGTTCTGGTTCAATGCACCTCATGAAGAATCTTACCGAGAATAATCTTGATAGCAATCAAGAAGTTTCCGATTTCCTCATGCAGGTGATGCATAAAGTTTCAGAAACGGGAGGCGATCTCCAAAGTTTATCTTTGTTTTTAAAAGCAAACTTAGACCAACTGGACGAGCAACTTCTTCAAGTATTGCGCCGCTTAAGGGTATTTATTCAATCTGAAGTTAATCCGGAGGAATTTTATCAGTTAATTTCTGGGGAAAGGAGCGAGAAAATATCTGCGAATCCGGCGATAATGCTAGTAATGGCTCTGTCAATATTTGCTGATGCAGTTGGTCAATTGCTTAAAGGTAATAGGGCAATAAATATAAAAATTGCTATTGCTGCATATGAGTTAGTTTATCCTGTTTACGATCCTCAAGTATGTTCAAAATATTGGGGACGTATTCAAAGGAATTTGGGAGTATTTTACCGCATCAGGATAAGAGGCGATCGGGCGGCTAATCAGGAAAAAGCGATCGCCTGTCATAAAAATACTTTGCAAATATTTACTCCAGAATCAGATCCACAAGAGTGGGGATATACTCAAAACAATCTAGCAACTGTTTATTATCAACGAATCAAAGGCGATCGGGCAGAGAATATGGAACAGGCGATCGCTTGTTGCCAAGAGGTTTTGTCAGTCTGCACTCGCGATCGCTTTCCCGCACAATGGGCTTATGCCAAACAGAATCTCGGCAGTTTCTACGGAGAACGAGTCAATGGCGATCGGAAAGATAATTTAGAATTAGCCATCCGCAGCTACAAAGACGCATTGCATATTCATACTCGCGAAGGTTTCCCTCATAACTGGGCGAATCTTCAAGACGCTCTGGGTATTGTTTATGCTAATAGAATCAAAGGCGATCGGGTAGAAAACATAGAAGAAGCAATTACCTACTTCAACTCTGCTTTACAAGTCATTACTCCTGATGCCTATCCACAGGATTGGGTGAAAATCCAATCGCATCTTGGTAATATTTTGAAAGAACGAGCAGAGAATATAGAATCAGCAATTATTTGCCACCAGAACGCCCTAAAAGTTGCGAAGATCGAGACAATGCCTGAAGAGTGGGCGATGGCTCAAATTAACTTGGCTTCTGCCTATATCTATCGCATCGAAGGCAACCGGGAGTCAAATATGAAAGCTGCCATTGACTGTTACAAAGCGGCCTTGCAAGTCTACACCAAAAGAGCCTATCCTCAAAACTGGGCGACGCTGCAAAACAATCTCGGAACTCTCTATGACAAGATTGGGCTTATCGAACAAGAAATTGACTGCTTACAAGCCTCCTTAGAAGTTTGCACTCGCGAAGCCTTTCCCCAAGATTGGGCAGATACACAATATAATCTCGGTCTTGCCTATCGTCAAGTCGGGCGGTTTGAAGAGGCACTCGATTGTTTCCGCTTGTCTCTAGAAGTCTTCGCCCCTACGCTGTTTCCCGAATACTGCCTAATGTCTGCACGATGGCTCGGTGATACCCTGTTTAACCTTGGGCGATGGACAGAAGAGATCGAGGCATACTCCCAAGCGATCGAGGCCGTAGAAACCAGCCGTACCTGGGCAAGTTCTGATTTCCGCCGCCAAGAAATTCTCGCAGCAGCTATTGATGTTTACGACAACATGGTGCAAGCTTGCATCAGCAACGGGCAACTGGATAAAGCCTTTGAAACCGTCGAACGTTCCCGTGCCCAACGCCTGGTAGACTTAATGGCAAGTAATGACCTCTACCAAGGTGGCGATATGCCTCCAGAAGTGCAGGAGTTATTGCAGCAGTATGAAAAGCTGCAACGGCAAATCGATGCCGAACGTCAGCGACATGATTCTAGCAATAACCGCGAACTGAACCCATCTTTCCGGAGTCGCGCTGCTTGGCAAGCTGACAACGAAACCATCGCCTCCCTGGAATCTGAAAAACACCATGTCTGGGAACAAATCCGCCGCCGCGACCCCGTACTAGCGGGTCAAATTCAAGTCAGTCCTGCTAAAATAGATAGTATACAGGCCCTGATCGATCGACCCACAACTGCCATCCTCAGCTTTTACAGCACTGGCAAGGACACCCTCATCTTTATCCTGCGGCAAAACCAGATTGATTTACAGATTTGCCAGGAATTGGGACGAGAAATCTTGAACGACAGTATTTTGCGCCAATGGTTACAGCCTTACGTTCGCGAACATCAAAAATGGCAAGAGGAATGTGGTGCCGTTCTTCCAGAACTGGCCCGGCAATTGCAAGTCGATCGCCTCATGGCAGAATTGGACGGAATAGAGGAACTAATGATCGTTCGTCACTTCTTTTTGCACCAGATTCCCTTTGCTGCTTTGCCCATAGGAGAAAGCCAATATCTGGGGGACAAATTCATTATCCGTTACATTCCCAGTTGCCAAATCTGGGAATTTTGCCGAAACCGCCCCCAACTGGGAGATTCCCTCACCTACGGAACTGTCGAAGATGCGACAGAAGACCTCGCCGGCGCCGCTTTTGAAGGCGAACAAATTGCCCGACTATACAATATTCCCGACGCATACCGGTTGCAAGGCAAAGGTCAAGCGACAGTGAAAAACTATCGAGAACTGATCGAGAAAGTCCAGGTACTGCACGCCAGTCACCACGCCCAATCTCGTATAGATCGACCTTTAGAATCAGTGCTCAAATTGGCAGATGGCAATATCACCTTAGGAGAGTTGATGACTCCAGGTTGGCGTTTGCCCGATCTATCTGATGTCTTTCTCTCATGCTGCGAAACTGGTCTGGGCGTGACCGAAATCACTGACGATATTCTCACACTTGCCACAGCTTTTTTGTGTGCCGGGGCCAGAAGCGTTGTTGGCACCCTCTGGAAAGTAAATGACTTAGCCGCAGCCCTATTTTCGATCTTTTACTATCAGGAACGTCAGTCAAGCAAAAGTCGCCCCTTCGCTTTGCAACGGGCACAGCAGAAATTGCGATCGCTCAAACGAGAATATTTAACCGAACTATCCCAGCAAGCTTCATCGAGAGAAATAGAATTGATCGGAACGCGAAAGCAATACCTGAAAGATTCGGTAGAATATGGAGAATGGAAGCGCGAATATCGCATGTATGCAAAAATATCGAAGCAGATCCGTAACATCCTAAATTCCACCAATGAACTTCCTTTCTCCCATCCTCGGTACTGGGCGGCTTTCACCTGTCAAGGCTTGCGTTGAGTCACCCCGGGTAGGCGTTCAGATGGAAAATTGCGCATGGTTCGATCGGTACCCCGGCTGCGCCCGACCCAGAAACCAGGTTTTGCCGGAATTACCTGGTTTCTTAATTTAAGCATCTTCTGTCACGGATTGTGATAAGATAGACCCAGGCAATTGGTTTACGACCCATTCCCCAACAAATCATATTCGGCATTCTCCAGTTATGGCTTTTTTACGTCAAGTATTGGCCCCATTTTTAATCTTATTGGTTTTTTTGGTCGCGCTGTTGGCTGTCAGCGCCCGCATCTTTTTACCTAATGATATGGCGGCACCGGCCCCGATCGAGGATGTTGCGCCTTCCCAGACTGATGCTGTCAGGATGATATTTACTGTTAGTTAATGGCTACACAACAGTTGCTCATTCCAGGATATCAGCTGCGGGCTGGGTGGCAGCTCGAACAACCCCGCCTGGTTAAATTTATGCAGCTGACTTACTCCGAACTGTTTCCAGGACGGGATTTTGCGCATTTGGCCCAATCGGTTGACCAGCATTTTTCCGAACAGACGCCTCTCTGGTGGGTGGAGGTGGCCGCTGGGCAGCAGTTTTCTGATTATTTGACACCTGTGCCTCAACCGGTGGGCTGCTTGTGGATGGGAAATGCTGTCGATCAGGTGAATGCTGCACGCCATGCTCATATCTTTTTGGTTTATGTGGTGCCAGAACATCGACGCCGGGGTATTGGTTCGGCCCTGATGCGTTATGCTGAAGCTTGGGCCTCAGATAGGGGCGATCGGCAGTTGAGTTTGCAGGTCTTCTGTGTTAACCAACCCGCGATCGACCTTTATCGCAAGTTGGGTTACCAAACTTTTTCCCATTGGATGGTTAAACCCCTCTAATAGCTCCCCCACCCCCTCTTACAAGAGTATGTTTTTCATTTTCGGCTCCCAAGCGCGAGTGGGAGATTTATATTTATTTACAAATTTGATGGCTGGTCAAACTACGGGACAGTATTATCAATCAGAATCAACTGGCAGGGAAGCAGCAGAAAGCTTAGGGAAAATTTGCACGATATCGAAGATCGGGACATTAGTGCAACTGCTCCAGGATACGAGAAATGAAGAGACGCGCCGGCAAGTAGCAAAAGATTTAGGGGAAATAGGGAATGGTGATTCAGAAGCGATCGGGGCATTAGTGAAATTACTGGAGAATAGTAGAAATGAAGAGACGCGCCGGCAAGTAGCAAAAGGTTTAGGGGAAATAGGGAATGGTGATTCAGAAGCGATCGGGGCATTAGTGAAAGTCCTAGAGAATAGTAGAAATGAAGGGACGCGCCGGCAAGTAGCAAAAAGTTTAGGGGAAATAGGGAATGGTGATTCAGAAGCGATCGAGGCATTGGTGCAAGTGCTAGAGAATAGTAGAAATGGAGAGACTCGCCGGCAAGTAGCAGAAAGTTTAGGAAAAATAGGGAATGGTTCTCGAAAAGCTATCGGGGCATTAGTGCAAGTGTTCCAGTTGGATCGAGATCGAAGAACCCCACTGGCCAGCAACAGCAAGCTTAGGGAAAGTTTGCACCGTATATTACCATTTAGAAAAATGTATGCTACAAATGAAACCCTGTAAGTCCCGACCAAAGAGTGTTTACTGTCACGGTGATTTATTGAAATGCTAGAGCGGTAGGAGATCGGGGCATTAGTGCCAATTATCCAGTCGGGTAGATCGGATAGAATCTTTGGGGAATTAGTAGGTATGCTCAATTTCATTGAGCCAGGAAAGATGAAAGCAATACTGGCTTGATTGCAACAGATATAGTCAGATGAAAATAAATACAACCGCAGTAAGTAGCAGCTCAATTATGTATAATTGAGCTTGTAAATATAGCTGCGGCTATTATGACTAATAGCAAAATATTGTCAAAAACTATTGAATTGTTTTCGCGATCGCCCTTTGACAGACCCTGGCGGAAACTCTCGACAGCTGACGAGAACATATCCTCATCAAGTCATACCCTATTTAAGGCAGAAGCCTCTGGTTTGGGTTACCAGGCAGGTCCTAGCAACCAGAAAGTCCCCGGTGGGCGGTGCCCACCCTACCAGAAAGGAGGTTTGACAGCATCGATCGGTTACGTGCAAGATGGCGATCGCGATTGCGCTGCGTACACACGCTCCGGGCCTCCTCCGCTACGAGCGAACGACTCTGCTCCATCAATAGTCTGCTAAACTGCGATCATGAACGATGATGACCTATCCCTACTAGACGACCAGACAGAGCTAGAGAGTCCTCTGGATCGCATGGAACCGGTTGAAGAGGAACCCCTACCGGATCCAGAGGAAATGCTGGCTCTCCTGGCAGCACCAGAAACCCAGCAGCGGATGTTGGCGGCCCGGGCTTTTTGTGAAATTACCGATGGGCGGGCTATTCCTCTCCTGATCGGGCTGTTGGCCGATGTCTGTCCCTTGGTGCGTGTTAGCGCTGCTTATGCTTTGGGTCGCAACCCTAGCCCCGATGCGGTTACTCCTTTGATTCTTCAGCAGAAACATGATTGGAATGGTTACGTGCGCAAGGGGGTGGTTTGGGCCCTGGGAAACTGTCGCGATCGCCGTGCTTTGCCACCCCTGGTGGATGCTTTATCAACTGATATCTCGGCAGTGCGCCTCTGGGCTGCTAGTGCTCTGGCCCAGATGGCAGCAGTGAGTTATGCTGAAGTAGTCAAGGCTGTTCCCCCTTTGATTACAGCTTTGCGCACGGACTCCATTCCCGCCGTCCGCAGTAACTGCGCTTGGTCCTTGGGCGAAATCTGCCGCGAACTCCCTTCTAATGTAGTCTATGCTGGGGCGATCGATGCTTTGATTGAGTCTTTTGCCGAAGATGAAGACCTCGGCGTCCGGGAAGACGCTAAGGTCGCCCTGCTGAAAGTGGGGGATCCCCGTGCCTTACAATTAATTGAAGAGTTAGAACTTGAAGGCTGGTTTTAATTGGCTAATGGTTAATGGTGAATTGCCTCGTTCCCAGGCTCCCGCCTGGGAACGCCATTCACCATTAACCATTCACAATTTTCTCTCATTTACATTTTTTTGTCTATTTGCAGTCTATTTGTCGGGGTCTAATATCTACACGAACTTCCGGATTCCCCGGAACGTCTGTAGGATTTCTTCTTTGCTCAGATGCCTGTCCCCATTGAGGTCCAGTTTAGCAAATATTTCCTCGATTTGGCTTTCATCCTCTGGGCCCATCATAAACCCTGCTTGTATTCTGCAGGAGAAATCTCGCCGTCGCCATCTAGATCCAGTCGCCCAAAACTATGTTGGCTGTTCTGGTGATCGCCCCTTGATAATACTCCTCGTCGAGCGGCAGTTTCTCGCTATTTTCCAGACATTCCTCCAGAGTTACTTGCCCGTCCATGTTCGTATCCGTTTCTTTTTGCAAGTTAATCCAGAAGGTTTGAAACTGAGACTGAACGATGTTATACTCTAAAGAACCCGGTTGATACAGCTTGTTCGCTATTTAATTAGTACAATAACAGCATTTAGTAAACCAGTTCTTAAACGTATTTGTTCCCAT
>JACOMV010000051.1 GCA_014324065.1 Hormoscilla sp. SP12CHS1
TAGCTGAATTGGGTCTGCATTGAGTATAGCTCTAGTTTAGCACAAAAATGTTCTACTTGTTTCCTGAACAAGCTGTACTGGCATACTATAGATATTGCAGTGCGTTTCGTTCAGGTGTAAACCACCGGTGAATATAACGGACTAAAGTCCTGACCAGGTAAAAACTAGCGATATCCTCCGACTTTACAGGGGCACATGTTAGGAAAGAGTGGTACCAAGGGTTAAGCAATTCTCCCGTCACAAACCGCCCAGAGTTAGGCGTGTAACTTAGTCAATCAACGACAACCATAAGGGGTGAAATTTCATGAGATAAGGCCAAGTAGGAGTGATCCTGCCCAGTGCTACCTATGACAAAGGCTTATCAACCAGTAGCCGGATGCATTGAAAGGTGCAAGTCCGGTTCCGAATGGGAGGGTTGTCCCGTGAGGGACAGCTCGACCCCGCCCACTCAGCACCACGGTTTTTCAGGGGACTCTGGCTATTCTCTGCAATTACCCCAGAGGGTCAAGGTACAGGGCGGTAAATCCTGGTTGCTTGGTGGCCCTGGCGATCGCCTCTTCTCGATCTCCCCATTAATGCTATCTAGTTCCCGATTGTATTGCGCAACTTTATTGTGTTTTACCTTATGTGCTAGGCTATCTGCAGGAATCTGCTTCAGTTTTGCGATCGCCTGAATCAATTTAGCTCCAGCACCCTCAAGTTGTGATATATTTTTAGCAGCAGCATAGTCTGACTTAGCCTCGCCAGCGATCGCCTCAGCCTCATCCAAGAGTTGCTGTGCATACTTCTCCTTGTCCAGACGCCCATTCATGCTTCTGAGCTGACCCTGGTATGCTGTTAATAAACTATGGGCCTCTGAGTATAATCTGGAACTTCCCGGAATCATCTGCAACTGGCCGATCGCCTCTTCCATGCGCTTGCGTTCCCGATACAATTCTGATATTCTTTGGGCATTCTCAAATTGAGTCCTAGCTGAGGAGGCGTGGTCTTTTGCCTTATCGATCGCAAGGCGATCGTTCTCTTCAACCCGTTCAGGTTGCTCCTTAGAGCCCAACCCTTCTATCATTGCGGGGACAAATGCTATGGCCGAGACTATCAGAATGCCCAGCCCGATCGTAGCAGCAATTGTATAAATCCAGACCTTCGTCTGTTTCGGGGTAGAAGGAGGGTTTGGAGATGAACTGGGCGAGCAGACAACCGTAGCCCCAAGATTATTTTGCCAGGAGCTGACAGCTTGCAGAGCCTCTGTTGCCGACTGATAGCGCTGACGACGATCGCGACTCACCATGCCATCCAATACCTCTGCCAGATCCTCGGAGACCTGCGCTTTCTGCCGCCACATAATTTCATCCGTATCTCGGTCTCTTGGCAGCCGATCGGGCTCCAAACCGGTCAAGGCTTGGAGCCCGATCGCGCCCACAGCATAGACATCGCTGCTCAAATGGGGGAAACCTTCAATTTGTTCGGTAGGCATATAGCCCGGAGTACCGATCGTAACAGTGCGAGACCCCCGACCATTAATCCCCCCAGCCGTAACTTGCTTGACCGCCCCAAAATCAATCAACACCAACTTATTGTCTTGATGGCGGCGGATGATATTGCTCGGCTTAATGTCCCGATGCACTACATTATGACCATGGACAAATTCTAGCACCTCTAATATTTCCGATACTAGCCCGAACGCTTGTGCCGATAGCAGCCTGCGATCGGGCAATAATTCATCACTCAAAGGATGTCCGTAAATAAATTCTTGAACGATATATAACTCGTCCTTTTCCTCAAAATAGGCCAGTAGCCGAGGAATTTGCGGATGTTCTCCCAAAGTTTCTAAAGTTTCCGCCTCCGTTTTAAACAAGCGTCGGGCCGTCTGCATAATTTGAGGATCTGGGTCAGCAAGCTGTAGTTGCTTGACCACGCATTTGGGCTGACCGGGGCGCCTAGTATCTTCTGCTAGATAGGTTTGCCCAAAGCTACCTGAACCCAGGGGGGCCGTGACTCTGTAACGTCCATCTAAAATTTGTCCGCTCATGGCAGGTTACCTTGACCAACTGTCGGGTGGGCATCGCCCACCTCATTATACATCACCTGGCAACTATGGGGTCAGTTCCCGGAAAAAAAAATATTCAGCCCCTGCTGGCGGTCGATCGCTGTCACCCTCAAGACTTGGATAGGAGTGGCTTACTCGCACAACCGACGGAGGGGAGCACCGACCCGTAATGCACCGGGTAGGGCTAAAATATGAGATGATCCCTATCATACGGGCTCGGCGATAACTACTATAGATGCGGTATAATAGAAGTCGATCGTACTCCAAACGTGAGCGTGTTTGCCATGAAGACGCTAATCAAATGGTCTGTAGAAGACTATCATTATATGATCGAGACAGGGCTTTTGTCCGATCGCCCTGTAGAATTATTAGCAGGTGAGATTGTTGAAATGAGTCCGGAAACTCCCATTCACTACAGCACGGCAAAGGAAAGTTCTAAATACTTAGAGAGATTGCTAGAAGCGGTTGCTGAGGTTCGCTTCAACGGACCAATTACTCTAGCAGACTCAGAACCAGAACCGGATATTGCTATTGTGAGGTTACCAGCATCAGCTTATAAACAGCGTCACCCTCAAGCGGACGACATATTTTGGATTGTAGAGGTAGCTAAAACTAGCTTGAAGAAAGACTTGGAGTTAAAATCTACTATCTACGCTAGGGCTGGTATTCAAGAATATTGGGTTTTAGATTTATCCGCCAAGCAGATGGTCGTATTTAGAAATCCTCAAAATGGCAAATATAGCACAAAACAGACTCTTACAGGAGGAAAAGTTACACCTCTGGCATTTGGAGAAATTCAAGTATCGAGCGAGAGACTTTTGAGCGATTAAGAGCAAAACCGGGTTTGTAAGATAGTACAATTACCCTCTCAAGCACTTTTGACCACAATCTATAGCAGGTGGTAACAACCTAGTTTCTCAGAGAAACTAGGTTTGAAGATATCGCAAATTGTTACCGTTCCGGAAAAATAGGAAGATGGGGCGATCGCACTGGCTACCCCACCTCAACCCAACGGGCGATCACCTAATCAGGTTGACCAAACCGCACCAATAGTTCCTCGCGGGATAATGTCAAGAGTAATGGTACTAACTCTCCCGATTGCAAAACCAACAATGGCTCAATAATTCCTGTTATTTCTTCATCCAACTCTCCAAAGCGCACGACGAGCAAATCTTCTATCATAGCGCTACGGCCCTGTTGAATTTCCTGTTGAATTCCCTGTTGAATTCCTCGCTGCTCTCCTTCACGGATTGCTTGTTCTCGGTCTTGCTGATAAAGTGGTTCTAATCGCATAACTAACTCCAGGTCCGATGACTCTAACTTCTCTGAATTTTGCCTCAGTTGCAAATTTTGCTGCAAGTTATACAGTAACTCCAAGGCCGTCGATCGTAAGGGGTTGTCTGGAGATAGACTTTCCAATTCATCAATGGCCTTTTTTTGCACCCCTCCTCGTCCCAGCAGCCTCAACCAGAGGGTTTCTGGCGTGGGGGGTAGCTGATGAATGACTACGATCCCAGTTCTCCCATAAACTGGCAGAAAGTGCATTCCCGGCAGCCAGTCGGCATCTGCTGTCGCACCAAAGCCCGACAATATCCTCTCCGATGCTGTCGGCGTCAGAATCCATAATATTTGTAAGTCATCCTCGGGAAGGTTGTTTTTCTTCCGGGCTGCTTCTCGTTTGGCTTCTGTAATTGCCAGTAACAATTTTAACCTACAAGAGCGGATTTCGTCAACCGTGACTGGGTTGCGGAATGACCCACGGCGGGCCATGAGACAAATCGATAATCTTTTGGCTGGTCTAGAGACTAATTGAGAATGATGGAAGATCTCAGGTAGATGCTACCCAACCCAACGAGCGATCGCCTAAGCTGTCGCGCATTTAAATTGCATAGGCCCAAGAGCTGAAACCTTGCTATAAGAGGCTTTCCCAATTTTGAATTTCAAATTTCAAATTTTGAATTGCTTAAGACAGCAACTCCAAGGCAGTTGACCGCAAGGGGTTATCGGTGGAAAGATTCTCCACTTCTTTGATGGCCTGTTTTTGCATTTCTTCTGGGCCCAGCAGTCTCAACCAAAGGGTTTCTGGCGTTTGGGGTAGCTCATCGATCGCGACTATAGCAGTGTGGAAAAAAGGTGCTATCAAATATATTCCTGGCACCCATTTTTTATGAGGATTAGCACCACATCCTGACAAAGGACTTGTCATCGCTGTATGTTTCAGGATCCATAAGTTTGGTAAGTAGGATTCAGGAAAATTTATCTTATGCCGCTTCTCGAACCGATGTATTTCTCCGAAAATCATCAACAAATTTGACATCCTATCCCGGATTTGATTGTTTTTTTCAAACTGAATTACCTCCTGGATTTTCTCTTCTGTTTCCTTTTATCTAGTTCTACTTCTGGTAATGGATCTAACACGCAGCTATTTGCTGCCATGCGTCCTAATATCCCTAGGTCGCGACGGAGTGCTGTTATCTTTTCTGACTTGGAGATAAACCACACATTCTTTTTTCCTTCTTCTAAGAATATTCTCTGGCACACCATCACTTCCCCGTAACCTTCGAGAAACCTGCCTTGCCTAAATAGGATTTGGCGAATTCGACATCAAAATTTTGATTCATTGTTCCTTGGTAATAGAAAGTCCCTTGTCCTGTTGGGGTCGCGCCACATCAAGCGCCTATGCTATTATTATACTATCCCATCTCAATCTCAGCAACAGATATCAGCTGGGCGGTGCCCACTCTACGGTACAAAATTATGTCATACAGCGATTTTACCCTTGACCAGCTCGAAACGGAATTTAATTTAATTGTTCGGGAACGATCGGTCTTGTTTCCGGAAGTCGAACCGGTCCCTCCTAGCGCTTGGTTACAAGAAACCTTAGCAGAGAATATTCCCTTAGCTTTAGACATTAATACCGAGAAAGCGCGCTCGGAGATGATTGTGACTCCCATCTTAATTGAAATCCGGAAAAACTTCAACCGACAGATCGGTTTGTTTTCAGGTCGGGAGTTTAACGTGGACAAAGAAAGAGGACTCAATGGCAGATGTGATTATATTATCAGCCAGTCTCCCAAACAGTTACATGTCGCTGCTCCCGTTGCCGTATTAGTGGAAGCCAAAAATGAGAATATCCCATCTGGCATTCCCCAATGTCTGGCAGAAATGATGGCTGCACAACTATTCAATCAAAAGAAAAACAACCCCATACCTTGTATTTACGGCGGGGTGACCACTGGCAGTAACTGGAAGTTTATGAAATTAGTTGAGAATACAGCGGCTATTGCAGCGGGAGAACATTTTATCGGCAACATCGAGTCCCTGCTGGGGATTTTAACCCAGATTATTCACACAACTCGACCTTTATCTGGAGGAGAGGGGATGGTGGGCGGTGCCCACCCTACCAAGGACTGATAGGTTGGAAAGAAAATTGAGAACCAACAGGTCCACCTCTACCTCTCCTGACTTTAACTAAGATGGGTTCCCCTACCCGATCGCCTGTAGGCTGAAATTGCAGTTCGCTACCAGAAGTCTCTCTTCCGGGCAGATAGGTATACTGAAGATTATCCAGAACAGTTTTCCTGGAGGCATTTTCAGAGAAAGATTGAATCAAAGCCCGAGTGGCATCATAGCTAGTAGCCGTGCGCCAGCTAACCTGTCCTCCCCATCTTTGCTCGGCTTTTTGCGCGTAGGTGGTTTGGGCAAACCAGGGAACCGCTAGAATTAAACCTTCAACGGCGTTGCCACCAGAGGTTAAGGTTTGGGGTCGATAAAGTGCATCGCCTCCCAGCATCAGCATCTGTTGCCTGTTGGCTCTCGCGATCGCGACCGAAACAGAGATTAAGCTAGTATTGGGAAAGAGGACGATCGCATCCGCATCCTTGTCCTGAAGTTTCCTGACCTCTTGTTCGACATTCAGGTCAGCATCATTCATATCAATTATCTGGGCATTCCCTCCCAGTGGTTGGAAACGTCCGACAAAGGCTTCCTTTAAGCTGCTACTGTAGCTGCTGTTAGGATTATAGAAAACCGCCACTCGCTTCTTTCCCAACTGATTTTTGGCATACTCAGCTAGTTTTGTACCGGATACTGCATCAGAAGGTACTGTTCTAAAGAAGACGCGACCGGATAAGGTCGTACTGGTGCTAGTGGGGGAGACCATCGCTAGACCTGCTTTTTCATATTCAGCTAGGGCCCCTTGACTGGCACTGCTGGCATTATGCCCCACTACCCCCAAAATTGCTGGGTTATTGGCTAGCTTCCGCGCCACACCACCCGATATAATTTTATCGTTACCGTCGTTGGCGATGACTACCTCCAGCAGGCGATCGCCCAACCCTCCCCCATCGTTGAACTTAGTTTGGGCATTTGCTACCCCGCGCAGCATTTCTTCCGCAGAGGTGGCCGCCGAGTCTACGGGCACAACTGTGGCCAGGGTGAAAGGTCTCCCTTGCAGACGCGCCTTGGCATTGTTAATATAGATCTGCATTTCTGGATCCTGCCGATCGCCTAGAGCCGCCTTAGCAAAGAACTCACTTGCTCTTCTAAAGTTGCCAGCGGCGAATGCCTGAGTGCCCCGATCGCCATCCAGATTAGCTTTATAACGCAGCAGGCGGCGTTCTCCCGAACTTTACCGTTCCGGAGCTAATGCTGTCAGTCCAGAAGTCCCGATTAAGTACATGGACAAAATTAATTTCACACACTCTCTCGCGCTAGTCCATGGCTATGTGCAATTATTTTTGTCTAACTACTTATCGAAGTGCTAGTTACCGAAGATGTTGAGTTTCCCTTACCACCTTCGGATATTGGCAGACAAGCATTACCTACTTTCTGCTCCCCAGGCGGACATTTAGACCCTTGCCAATAAGCTAAACCACCGAGGGCGCCAATTCCCATCACAGTTGCTACAATAGCTGGGATAGCCCACGGATTTTGTCCTGGTGGGGGTGACGATCGTCGCGTTCCCATCACGGCCTCCTTTGGTATACCTTGAGACAATTTTTACAGTTAAGGCTAAAATTTTCCTTAAGAACTGATAGCCTATAGCTTCTTCGTTACATAATCAACTAAGCATCCAATTAGCAGCGCAGCGACGTAGGAGCGTGTGTAGGGTATTGCTAAATCTGTATTCTTCGCTCTGCCGTGGTTGCTCTTCTGGTTAATAAGCTGATTGTAGCATAATCCCATTCATCAATGCCGAAGATCCTAACCCCCCCCCCTTGCAAAAGGGGGGGGACTCAGTCCCTAACCCACCCTTGCAAAAGGGGGGGACTCAGTCCCTAACCCACCCAAGGGTTCCCAGGCAATGCCAGGGAACGAGGACCGAACTCAGCCCTGTAGGCGTCCTTTCGGAAGGTTTCACAAGGGTTTACAGAGTTGGCGCACTGGCGAGGGAGGGGACGGGAGTTGCCCCCCTGATTCAGGGTTTGGGGGGATCGCAGCAATAATACATTACTACATTGCCAAAACAATCGCCCAATTATCCATTGCATCAATGGGGAAAAATTATGCGTTTGAGAGGCGATCGGCCTTTCGGCCCGATGATATTGAAGCTAGTCTAGCATTTCAACCAATGCACTGTACAAGTGATTTACCAGACCATATGAACAAAAAGGAACTGCCAGCAAAACAGGGACTCTACGATCCACAATTTGAACATGACGCCTGCGGTGTCGGGTTCATAGTCCATATGAAAGGAAAGAAGTCCCATGATATCGTGGAGCAGGCCCTGACGATCCTCTTCAACCTAGACCATAGGGGTGCCTGCGGTTGCGAAAAGAACACCGGTGATGGAGCCGGGATTTTGATGCAAGTGCCGCACAAGTTCCTTCTGAAGGTGACTGCTGCGGAAAATATCGCTCTGCCAGAACCGGGTCAATATGGGGTGGGGGCGATCTACTGCTCGCCAGACCCGGCCACGCGGGCCAAAAGCCAACAGATTTTTGAGCAGATTGTAGCAGAAGAGGGGCAAGAGGTGCTCGGGTGGCGCGACGTGCCGACGGACAATTCCGAGATCGGCAAGACGGCCCAAGCAAGCGAACCCTTTGTGCGCCAGGTGTTCGTCAAGCGGGCCCCGGACCTCGCCGATGACTTAGCTTTTGAACGGAAGCTATATGTCATCCGCAAGTACACTCACGCGGCGATCCGCAAGGTGGTAGACCCATATTGGTATGGGGTCAGTCTCTCTTGCCGCACGCTGATATATAAAGGCATGCTGATGCCCGTGCAGGTGGGGCAGTATTATCCAGAACTGCACGATGAGGATATGGAAAGCGCTTTGGCCCTGGTCCATTCCCGGTTCAGCACCAATACATTTCCTAGTTGGGAACGCTCTCATCCCTATCGCTACATCGCCCATAATGGGGAAATTAACACCCTGCGGGGCAATATGAATTGGATGCACGCCCGGCAGTCCATGTTCTCTTCAGAATTGTTCGGGGATGACCTCAAGAAAGTCCCCAATCTGATTAACATCAATGGCAGCGACTCGGGTATTTTCGATAATACTCTGGAACTGCTCGTCCTGGCCGGGCGATCGCTCCCCCATGCGATGATGATGATGATACCGGAACCTTGGACGGGCCACGAGTCCATGAGCGAGGCGAAGAAGGCATTCTATAAATATCACTCCTGTTTGATGGAACCCTGGGATGGCCCGGCGTCAGTGGCCTTCACGGATGGCACGACCATCGGGGCGGTACTCGATCGCAATGGTTTGCGTCCCTCCCGCTATTACGTGACCTCCGACGACTTGGTAATTATGGCATCGGAAGCGGGGGTGTTGCCCATAGAACCAGAACGAGTGGCCCTCAAAGGTCGCTTGCAACCGGGGCGGATGTTCCTGGTAAATATGGAAGAGGGTCGCATCGTTGCGGACGAAGAACTGAAACAGCAGATCTCCACGGCCCATCCCTACGGCGAGTGGTTGGAAAAATATCTGGTCTCTCTGGATAAACTCCAGGATGGATCGACATTAGAAGAGTTTGAGACTGCAACCCGCATCCAGCCCCAGATGGCCTTCGGTTACACCTTTGAGGAACTGCGGATGCTGTTAACCCCCATGGCCCAGAATGGGGTAGAAGCTGTGGGTTCCATGGGTACGGATACGCCCCTGGCCGTGCTGTCTGATCGCCCGAAACTGCTGTACGATTACTTCAAGCAATTGTTCGCTCAGGTGACGAACCCGCCCATCGATTCGATCCGGGAGGAGATTATCACTTCGGCGGAGACGACCATTGGTTCGGAACGCAATTTACTAGAACCGCAACCGGAAAGTTGCCATCTGATCTCACTCAAAACTCCGATTATTACTAATGCCGAACTGGCTAAACTCAAGCATGTAGAACGCTGCGCGAAAAATCTAGGTGAGTTTAAGTCTAGCACTATACCCATTCTGTTCGATCCGAACCAGGGTGTCAAGGGTCTGGAAACGGTGATGTCCGAGATTTGCTCTCAGGCCGATCGGGCGATCGCGGACGGAGTAAATATTATCATTCTCAGCGATCGGGGGGTAAGTCCTGAAAAAGCGCCGATCCCGGCCCTGCTAGCAGTTGCGGGTCTGCATCACCACCTGATCCGGGAAGGTACGCGCACGGGAGTGGGTCTGGTGTTAGAATCAGGAGAACCCCGGGAAGTACATCATTTTGCTGTATTGATTGGTTACGGGTGTGGGGCGATTAATCCCTATCTGGCTTTCGAGACGATCGACGAGATGATTCAAGATCGCTTGTTGACGGATATAGATTATAAAACCGCTTGTAAGAATTACATCAAAGCTGTCACCAAGGGCGTGGTCAAGATTGCTTCTAAGATTGGCATCTCGACTATTCAAAGCTATCGGGGCGCGCAGATTTTTGAGGCGATCGGGCTGAACAAATCAGTCATAGATAAATACTTCACTTGGACGGCTTCCCGGATCGAAGGGGTAGGTCTAGATGTAATCGCTCAAGAAACGATTTTACGCCACACCCATGCTTTCCCCGATCGGCCTGCTAACGGCCATACCCTGGATGTGGGGGGAGAATATCAGTGGCGCAAGGATGGGGAACGACATCTGTTCAGTCCCGAGACCATCCATGCTTTGCAACAGGCAGTGCGGGAAGACAGTTACGATCTGTACAAGAAATATGCAGCCCTGATTAACGAGCAGAGTCAGAAGCATTTTACTCTGCGGGGGCTACTGGAATTTAAGCAGCGGGAACCCGTGTCCCTAGAAGAGGTAGAACCCATCGAGGCCATTATGAAGCGGTTCAAAACCGGGGCCATGAGCTATGGATCTATTTCTAAGGAGGCTCACGAAACCCTGGCGATCGCCATGAACCGGATCGGCGGCAAGTCCAATACTGGAGAAGGTGGGGAAGATCCAGAACGCTATACTTGGACGAACGATCGGGGGGACTCGAAGAATAGTGCCATCAAGCAGGTAGCATCCGGTCGCTTCGGGGTAACGAGTCTGTACCTGTCCAAGGCGAAGGAATTGCAAATTAAGATGGCCCAGGGTGCGAAGCCCGGTGAAGGGGGTCAACTGCCCGGTCGCAAGGTCTATCCCTGGATCGCCAAGGTGCGTCACTCTACCCCTGGTGTCGGTTTAATATCCCCCCCGCCTCACCACGATATCTATTCCATCGAAGACTTGGCAGAGTTGATCCACGACCTGAAAAATGCCAACCGCGAGGCCCGTATTAATGTCAAACTGGTGTCTGAGGTAGGAGTGGGGACCGTGGCCGCTGGGGTGGCAAAAGCCCATGCGGACGTAGTGCTAATTTCTGGCTTCGATGGGGGTACGGGTGCGTCGCCCCAGACTTCCATTAAACATGCAGGTTTGCCTTGGGAACTGGGCGTGGCGGAAACTCACCAAACCCTAGTGCTGAATAACCTCCGCAGTCGCATCGTGGTGGAGACTGACGGCCAACTGAAGACGGGCCGGGATGTGGCGATCGCGGCCTTGCTGGGGGCAGAGGAATTCGGCTTTTCCACGGCCCCTCTGGTAACGCTAGGCTGCATTATGATGCGGGTCTGCCAAAAGAACACCTGTCCGGCAGGGATAGCTACCCAGAACCCGGAACTGCGTAAGAGTTTTATCGGCGACCCCCAATATACGGTCAACTTTATGCAGTTCATCGCCCAGGAACTGCGGGAAATCATGGCCCAACGGGGTTTCCGCAGTCTGAATGAAATGGTCGGACGGACTGACGTTCTGGAAGCTAAGAAGGCCGTTGACCACTGGAAAGCTAAGGGTATTGACCTGTCCAAGATTCTCTATCGGCCGGAAGTAGGACCAGAAGTAGGTCGCTACTGCCAGATCCCCCAGGACCACGGTTTAGAGAAATCTTTGGATATGACGGTGCTGCTGGATCTGTGCAAACCTGCCATTGAAAAGGGCGAGAAGGTACGCGCTACTCTACCGATTAAGAATACCAATCGGGTTGTGGGGACAATACTCGGCAATGAACTCACCAAGCGCCACCCGGATGGACTGCCAGAAGATACTGTGTATTTGCATTTCCAAGGTAGTGCGGGTCAGAGTTTCGGTGCCTTTGTGCCCAAGGGTGTCACCCTGGAACTGGAAGGCGATGCCAATGACTACTTCGGCAAAGGTTTGAGTGGTGGCAAGATTATGGTTTACCCCCCTGCTAACTCTAGCTTTGTGCCCGAGGAAAACATTATCATCGGTAACGTCGCTTTCTACGGTGCTACTTCTGGTGAAGCTTACATTCATGGCGTTGCTGGGGAACGTTTCTGCGTCCGGAACTCCGGAGTAAATGCCGTTGTTGAGGCGATCGGGGATCATGGCTGCGAATATATGACTGGGGGTCAAGTTGTGGTCATCGGTCCGACGGGGCGCAACTTTGCTGCTGGAATGAGTGGTGGAGTGGCCTACGTTCTGGACGAACAGGGCGACTTTGCTACCCGTTGCAATACCCAGATGGTTGATATCGAAACCCTGGATGCAGAAGATATTGAAACTGTACGTCAGGCGATCGGCAAGCATGCGGAGTATACTAAGAGTCAGAAAGCGCTTTCAATTCTCGCCAACTGGACAGAAATAGCGCCGAAGTTTGTGAAGGTGATGCCGCGAGACTACAAGCGGGTGATCCAAGCATTGAAGAACGCACTGGAGTCTGGTTTGAGTGGGGACGATGCTTTGAGCGCCGCTTTTGAACAAAATGCTCGTGATGTGGCTCGTATTGGTGGTAGTTAGAATACCATCGTTTCCCGCCACCCCGCCCTCACCCTAAAGGGTGGGGCTACATGAACAAAGCCCGCCTGCGCGGGCTTCAGGATTCTGTAGTAGACTCGTAGGGTGGGCAGTGGATGGGGTCTTACTGCTACCGGTGATAGCTGGATCTAAGACTACTTGCAAAATTTCATCCTGTCGCTCGATCGGATACCACTCAGATCCCTCCCAGGCCTCTCCGTTGCTAGATAGGTATTTATGAATCTCAAGCTCCTGCGCTAGATTCCCTGGAACTGCTTTCAAAAATTCAAGCTTTCCTTCCCACCTCTGTAGTTCCTTTTGACGCTCACCTATCCTCGTGGTAAACCCGACCTTTATTATCCCCAGAACAGACTTAAAGACGTAAATCACTGGATACGCGAACTCTTTCGACTTGGGGGGGTGTGAGATAACTTTATCCGACTCCTCCGGTACCGCTGCCGATCGTGCTAGTTCCTTTGTGGGGTCTGGCCACCAGATTTCATCGGGATTCATGCCTATCAGTTCATAAACTGGAATCTTAAAGACCTTGGCGATCGCGAGGAGGTTGGCATCTGTGGGGCAATGCTGGCCACTTTCCCAGTGACATATAGTCGCATCAGTGACATCGATCGGTTTGGCAAACTTTACTTTATTCAATTTTTGCTCTTTTCGGAGTTTTTGTAACCGCTTGCCAAAGTCTGTTTTTTTCACATGATTACTATAGAAGCTTAAACCGAGTCCATCTAAGAGATCGTGAACTGTAGTTTTTATACCAACGGCCAGTTTCTCAATAGCCTCACGATCGGGTAGGTTGACATTCCTCTCCCACAGTCCTATAGTATTCTCATTACATCCTATCTTTGTTGCTAAATCCTCTTGTTTCAAACCAGCGAGTTCGCGCTTCGCTTTAATTCGAGTCCCCAGAGAGTCAGGGGGCTGTTCTATGTCAAAAACCACTCCTATTAGAAACTGATCGAGCGAGATTTTGTAGAGACTGCAAAGACGCAAGAGTGAGAAAAGGGTACAAGCCTTCTTGTCTAACTCCCACAGACTGACATGCTGGTGCTTTATATTAGCATTAGCCATATTCTCAACATCCCTGGTAGAGAAACCCCGCTGCTCTCGAACCTCCTTCAGTCGGGGGCCTAGACGAATGTTAAGTGTTAAACTCAGATTGCTGTCATAAGGAAATGACTCTATTATTTCAGTTAGTAACTCCCCGATTGTTGTGTTGTAAACTTCAGTGAACTGTGGCACATACATCTCCCTCTCCCAACAACTGACCGTATTAGAGTTAACTCCCAGTTTCTCCGCCAGAGCCTTTTGAGTCAGGTTTTTGCCTTCGCGGAGCTTTTTGAGGCGAGTGCTGAGATTGGAGCGAAAAAAATTTTTGTCTAGTTCAGAAAAAGGTTTGTCGTCTAGTTGAAATTTATCAGGTTGTTGTGCTATCATAGCACTATGATAGTAGACTGCACCTCTATTATAAACAAACACATCAGAGCTGTCAACTAAGCTATCGCGCTTGGGCGCGACCAGGGCACGGCGTGTTTGTTTTGAACTAGGTGTTGCAGTCCGTAGGGAGACTGTGTTATTATATTCATAACTTCTTTCTCGCTCCTAGGCTCTCCCTGGGAGCGTTAGTTGGAGGCTCTGCCTCCTATTCTAGTCACAGGAGGCAGAGCCTCCAAACGACGTTCCCAGCGAGACACTGGGAACGAGCGTAATTGCCCGATCGCCCACGAATAGGAGTACAAGTCATGAAGAGAATTGCGATCGCATCCGATGATGTTGAGATTCGTTCGCTGTTAGAGCAAGCTAACGATGAAGACATTATTTTGCAACTGGTTGATGGCAGAAAATTTATGTTGAGTGCTGTTGATGACTTTGATATTGAAGTCGCTAGAACTCGCCAAAACAAAAAATTAATGGCGTTATTAGATGCACGCGCAAAGCAAACAGAAACAATTCCACTCGCAGAAGTCAAGCAAAGATTAGGTATTACCGACTCATTGGGATAGAAAACACGGGATATCAAACTTAACAGACAATGTTTTTAGTCGGTTTTCAACCGACTCATACCGAGTTACCTGGGGACCGCCTGGTAACGCGGGGGTTTGAACCCCCGGCAGGTTATCGGGCGAGATGATTCATGAATCAGTACAGCATGATTATTCAATGGTCTGATGAGGATCGGCTTTTCCTGGTTACAATTCCAGAATTTGCCGATCGGGTAATGATGCCTTGCACTCACAGCAAAACTCGTTATCGAGCAATTTAGAACGGCGAAGAAGTGATAGAAATGTATTTGGAGGCTTGGCAGGCAGAAGGTGAGTCCATCCCAGAACCCAGTACGCTGCAAATTGCCTGAGTCCGATCGAGCGGGCGATCGGGCGGGCGATCGGGTTTCTTGACAACGCTGCGCTGGTGCAAGATATCAGGTATAATCAAAGAGGCGCGATCGAATCAATATGTTCAAGGACAGGTTCCACGAAGTAGTAAAGCAAGCTCTTGAAAAAGATCGCTGGGTGATTACAGACGATCCACTCAGGTTTAAATTTGGGAACGTCAACTTTCAAGTCGATCTTGGCGCAGAGAGAATAGTAGCAGCAGAGAGAGCCGGTGAAAAAATAGCCGTTGAGATCAAAAGTTTTCTCAATCCCTCTGCAATTACAGACTTTTACCCAGCTTTGGGCCAGTTTCTGAGTTACCGCCTGGCATTATCAGCCACCGAACCTGAAAGGGTACTATTTGGCGGTTCCGTTAGATGCATACGAAACATTTTTCCAATTGGAGTTTACCCAAGCTGCAATAAAATTATATAATGTTTTACTAATGGTATATAATCCAGTAACTGAGGAGATTGTGCAGTGGATAAGATAGCAAAATATCGAGAGTATATTCAGAATCTGCTGACTCGTTATGCCAGTAACGATATCTCGGATAATGGAGTAGAAGTCCAACTCATCTTGGACACAGAACGGGATCATTACCAATGGATGAATGTGGGTTGGCAGGATCTTAAGCGTGTATATCGATGCGTGATACACTTTGACATCAAAGATGGGAAAATTTGGCTTCAGCAGAATTTAACCGATCGAAATCCAGCGGAGGAATTAGTTGCAATGGGTGTGCCCAAAGAGGA
>JACOMV010000052.1 GCA_014324065.1 Hormoscilla sp. SP12CHS1
TTAAGTAACTGGTCAGAATGTTCCCAACACGAGCAATGGAGGCGCTAGAACAGTTAATTGAACTTGCTCTGATGCTGATTGAAACAAATACGTTTAAGAACTGGTTTACTAAATGCTGTTATTGTACTAATTAAATAGCGAACAAGCTGTAAGAGGGCTAGAAAATAAAATCGTCAGAGTCCACAAACTATATTGTCGCACTTCCGTATAATATCTGAAAAGGGGAAATCGCCAGCAGGGCAGCAGCTATTCCTGCCGCCCTGTGGAAAGCAAACAATAAGTAGCCTAGCCAATAGATCGCCGGAATGGCTAGCAAGTTGATCGAGACAGGCAAACTTCTTCTGACAAACAGGGAATCCCCAAATAGTTGCTGCCAAAACCGCCCGATGGTAAAATAAAGCGGCGCATTTTCTGAGGCTTCTACCACTAAAGAATGCAGGGTATCGGATAAAGCCCGATCGGGAGTAAGGTGCTGAAAATGCTGAAAATAGGCCGGAATGTGGATTTCACCGTTAAAAAGCTGCCGATCGACCTCTTCTTGAGTGTAACTGGCCATGCGGAACGAACTAATGATCTCGTCATCCCAGCAAACCTTCTGGTCGAGATTGGCAAACCGAAACCAAACTCCTAGAATCAAGAGTACGACGATGGCAAACTGTAAGGGCGAGAGTCGCCAATTTGTTTGCTGGATCCACTTCTAGTTCATAGATGTAAAATCAAAGAGATTGCTCTGTAGCTTCCCCTAGCTTACAATTAAATGCGAGTCTTGTCTATACCACTACTGTAGTACATTGCCATGTTATTGACGCGCCTGCACGAGTTAATTACCACGCCAACTGCGAAAACCTCTCGCGGCCAGATGATCTTTTGGTTTTGCCTCAGCTTGACATTTGCCGCCATTTATGCATGGTTGGGGTTATGGAAAGCTTTTGATGGCGAGTATGTAGTGCAGGATGATGCGCGACAACATGTATTTTGGATGGCACGATTTCTGGACCCGCAGTTATTTCCCAATGATTTGATTGCCGATTATTTTCAGTCAGTGGCCCCAGCAGGATATACTAGCCTTTACCGTCTGGCCGCAGCTGCGGGCATCAATCCCTTATTATTCAATAAACTGCTGCCCCCGGTGCTGGGTTTAATCGTTACTGGTTATTGCTTTGGTCTCTGTTTGGAGATTTTTCCCATCCCCGCTGCTGGGTTTATTGCCACATTGCTGTTCAACCAACATATGGGCTTTAAAGATGATATAATTTCGGCAACTCCCAGGGCTTTTGCCTATCCACTGCTGCTGGCGTTTCTCTACTATCTATTACGAGGAAAGTTGTTGCCTACCCTAGGGGCGATCGCCCTGTTAGGACTATTCTACCCTCAAGTATTGCTACTCTGTGCCGCTATCCTGGTGCTGCGCTTGCTAGACTGGGAAAATGGTAAATGGGGGTTTTCTCAACAACGGCAGGATTATCTCTTCTGTGCTGCTGTATTAGGGATCGCCTGCGCGCTCTTATTGCCCTTCGCCTTAAGTACCTCTGAATATGGACCTGTCATCACCGTAGCTGAAGCCAAAACTTTACCGGAATTTTGGCCCAAAGGACGCAGTAGTTTCTTCCATGAAAACCCTGGGGATTTTTTCCTATTTGGCGGTCGCAGCGGCATGTTTCCCAAAGCTATACTAACCCCAGTGACCCTCTGTGTGGGATTATTTTTACCCTTGCTGCTGGCCTTTAGCAGTCGCTTTCCCAAGGCATTGCAGTTGCGGAGTGGCATCAAAATTTTACCGCAAATGCTGCTGGCCTCGATCGCCCTTTTTTGTGCTGCCCACGCCCTGCTGTTCAAACTGCATTTACCCAGTCGCTACACCGGTTATAGCTTTCGAGTTGTCATCGTTTTAGCAAGTGCGATCGCCTTCACCCTGATCCTGGACTCAGTGTTCAGATGGGCCCAGCAGGGAACTGTTCTTCGCCAAATAATAGCATGGGTAACAGTGGCGATCGTCAGTATTAGCCTCATGTGCTATCCCAGCTTTGTCAAAAGCTTCCCCAAAGCTTCTTACAAACATGGAAAATTACCAGAACTGTATCAATTCTTTAGCCAGCAACCCAAAAACATTTTAATTGCGTCCATCGCGGAAGAAGCCGATCTCCTACCCAGCTTTACCCAGCGATCGGTTTTAGTAGCCAGAGAATATGCCATTCCCTATCAACTGGGCTACTACCGCCAGTTTCGCCAGCGTCTGCTTGACTTAGTCCAGGCACAATATAGTCCCGACTTAGCCGAAGTCCAAAAATTCATTCAGACCTATGGAGTAGACTTCATTTTACTAGATCCTGGAGCCCTAACACCAGAATATATCTCTTCTAGGAGACAACGCTGGATTAGAAAACTGCCACCCGCCCAAGCTGCGATCGATAATATGAAACAGGGAAAAACCCCAGCTTTAGCTAAAGTAATAAATAGCTATCAGGCTTTTCAAACCCGGGGAATGGTTGTCCTAGATGCCAACTGTATCCTCAACCAATGAACAGTTGTCAGAAGCGTAGGGCGGGCGTCTCGCCTGCCCGAGAAGAAGCGTAGGGCGGGCGTCTCGCCTGCCCGAGAAGAAGCGTAGAGCGGGCGTCTCGCCTGCCCGAGAAGAAGCGTAGGGCGGGCGTCTCGCCTGCCCGTTAGTTCAATTAACTCTCAAGGGGATAACTTAATTATACCTCTGCCCAAAGGAAATTTTAACTCCTGGAAGCGAAAATTTATTCCCAAGATCGTCCCTCCCAAAAGATTTAGTTCCAGATCCTCGGTTAAGGAAATCTTAACACCAATCAGCGGCGTCTGGAAAATTAAACGCCAGGGATCTAGTGAAAAATTAAAGTTAAAAATGCCCTCCCAATCTTTCCCGATTGCGGTTCCCGGCAAGGAAGCATGAACGCCAGCATAATTAATAATTCTGGCAATATAGGTATTGGAATTAGGTCCGAGCCAAACCAAATATCTATTCCGGGAAATATAATTTTCAGCATGCTTGTGGATAGCAGCAATAAATTTTTCCGCAGCTTCTCCCGACCATCTTTGCACCATAAAACTGGGACCGCCACCTACTCCACTCAGAGGATGCATCAGATTAAAATGTAAATGACCGTAAGCTTCTTGTCTGGGATTTATCGCTCTATAATCAGAAATTTTGTTAGCTTTTTTTCTGGGGAGGTTCCGCCTACTAAAAACATTTTTATGTTGCCATACTTCCCACCTTTCCCATTTGCTATGCTGACCACTGGAGACAACAAAATACAGGTGAAGCGCCAAAAATCCGATCGAAGGTATAGGTGCTGCTCTCAGATGTACCGTCGGCACAGCCGACGATTGCTTATAAAGCTCATTCTGTTGTTGATTGTTCATTTTCTAGTCTTTTCTAAGGAGGTATTCTCAGCCCAAGACAATAGCAGCGATCGTGCCCGAGACGCAAATTTTTCCTTTGACTATCCGCTGCACACGCTTCGCCGCTTCCCTACTTCAATGTCTTCCTTTATATCAAGCTGTTGTTCGCCAAACAAAGCTAACATTTTATCTTTCCTGAATTTTGGGCTAGGATAACTTAATTATCCCCCTACCCAAAGGAAATTTAAACTCCTGGAAGCAAAAATTTATCCCCACGATCGTCCCTCCCAAAATATTTAGTTCCAGATCCTCCGTTAATGAAATCTTAACACCAATCAGCGGCGTCTGGAAAATTAAACGCCAGGGATCTAGTGAAAACTTAAAGTTAAAAATGCCCTCCCAATCTTTCCCGAGCGCGGTTCCGGGCAAGGAAACAGGAACTCTCGCATAATTAATAATTCTGGCAGCATAGGTATTGGAGTTCGGTCCGGGCCAAAGCAAATATCTATTCCGAGAAATATAATTTTCAGCCTGTTCGTGGATAACCGCAATAATTTTTGCCGCCGTTTCTCCCGACCATGTTTGCACCATAAAACTGGGACCACCACCTATTCCACTCAAAGGATCCATCAGATTAACATGCAGATGACCGTAAGCTTTTTTTCTGGGATTTTTCCGGAAAAGCATTTCGCCATTGCCAGACTTCTCACCTTTCCCATGGACGAACGGGACCGCTGGAGACCACAAAATACAGGTGAACCGCCAGCAGTCCGATACCCGGTATAGGTGCTGCTCTCAGATGTACCGTCGGCACAGCCGGAGGTTGCTTGTAAAGTTCGTTCTCTTGTAGATCGTTCATTTTCTAGCCTTTTTTGAGGAAGTATTCTAAGCCCAAGACAATAACAGCGATCGTGCCAGAGACCCTAATTTATCCTTTGAATATCCGCTGCATTACCTCGGCTACTGGAATTAATACTACTTCAATATCTTCGGTTATGTCAAGTTGTTGTTCGCAAAACTTAGCAACATTTTCAGCCAGAAAGACATGAATGAGATTTGTGTCCTTGACAGGGTTATCATAAAGAGTGGCCAGTTTAATCAGTTGCGGGGCGACATAACCAGTTTCTTCTCGAAGCTCTCTGGCGGCAGCAGATGCACCGGTTTCCCGCTCTGGGTAAAAATGGCCAGCGGGAAGCTCTAACAAAATTTCCCCTACCCCATGTCGGTATTGGCGGACGAAAACAATTTCTTGGGCCTGAGTAATGGGAAGCACGAGAGCAACATCGGGTCGAATCGTGATAAAATAGTCATCGATAACCTGGCCATTGGGTAACTGGATTTCATCTTGCCTGACTTGGCACCACGGGTTGTCAAAAACCAGGCGAGATTGCAAAATATTCCACTTTTGGATTTCTTTCATAGGATAATTTCCCCCTCGTAGTCAGCCATTGTGGGACGAAACGCGACAATAGTATAGGGACGGGACTTGGCAGTCTCGCCTGCATTCCGCTATGATCGGAGACACCCTGTATAAGGTAAATCGCCTCCGAACAGGGATAGGACTCCCCCCCAGGTAGTCCGAGACGCAAAAAACTCTGGAAGTGAAAAGAAAACTCCTGCTGTGTTAGAACAGATTTTGTATGTTGTTATCCTAGGTCTGATGCCCCCTACTGCACTTTCCGTGTGGATGATGTATAAAGTAGAGGGGTCCAAGCAACAACGAGTGGTATCGGCGATGGAAATACCAACCCCACCGATGATGCGATCTCCCGCCGAAGAGCAGCAAAGCATTCCGGAAATGCCACCGCCAGTACCTCAGATATCCTCGGGGTATCATTATATAGAGGGTATAGGTCTACTGATCGGGGATGTCACTTGCCACTATAATGCCCGTTCTGCTTACATCCGCTGCGCGGTGAATCCCGAAGGGCCATGTGAAAATTGCCCCCATTACCAACTAAATGAGGATAAGGACTGGAAGCATTGAAAGGTTTTTCTGGTCAAGTCGGTATTTTGGCAGCGGGTCGCTGCTTATCCCAAATTGGCAATGGATTTACCATATTCTACGCCCCCATCTTGTTCGTGAATCAGCTGGGTTTATCGGCGACGGCGGTGGGAATAGGTATCGGTAGCGGTGCCATCTCTGGGGTGCTCGGTCGCTTCTTAGGAGGAACCTTCGCTGACTCTCAATTGGTGGGACGGCGAGGCACGCTTTTGCTTTCGGCGGCAATTTCGGCATTAGCCGATCTGGTGTTTATCTGCACCCATAACTTGCCCATCTTTATAATTGGTAACTTGTTGATGGGTTTAGGAATTGGTCTTTACTGGCCTGCAACAGAAGCAGCAGTGGCAGATCTGACAACCGATGGGCAGCGTAACGATATATTTGCCATTATGCGGCTGGCTGATAATCTCGGCTTGTCGTGGGGAGTGGTGTTGGGAGGGGCCTTGATGGCAGCTGAATACAATTATCGAGTTTTGTTTGCGATCGATGGCATCTCATTTATAGCATTCTTTGGAGTAGTGTATGGGGCGATCGCGGAAACAGGGGACTTCAGCAAGCATGACAGCAACCAGAAGCTACAGGGTTGGATGGTAGCATGGCGCGATCGGCCTCTAAGGCTCTTCCTTGTAGTGAATATCATGTTCACCACCTACCTGTCTCAATTACAAAGTACGCTACCCCTGTATCTGAGCAATTTCGTCAGTGGATTCGATCCGAAAATTATCAGTGGTTTGTTCACCTGGTATATTGTCTTTGTCGCCCTGTGTCAATTACCCGTTGCCCGGTGGCTGAATCGTTTTAGCCGTCCTCAAGCCTTAGGTATTTCTTTACTGCTGTGGGAAGTGGGGTTTGGGTTAATTTGGGTTACAGGAGTGATGGTTGGGGTAATTTGGGCAATTTTGGCACTCTCAATCATGGGGTTAGCTACTGCTGCTTATACGCCATCTGCGTCTGCCCTCGTCGCCGACTTAGCCCCTCCATCTCTGCGGGGAATATACATGTCGATCAACGCTCAATGTTGGGCGATCGGGTATTTCATCGGTCCGTCCTTGGGGGGCTGGGCCTTAGATCGATCGCGTTTGATCGCCGATGGTTTCTGGTTAGTAGCCGCAGTCAGCGTCGGCATTAGCATGCTGATTTTACAATATCTCCAGGGACTGCTGCAGTTAAAGAATTAATATGTTCACAGTTAAAGAAATTTCCGTCAACCAGAAACCCTGGTTCCCCCAGCTACCGATTCAAGTCTGGATCTTGGCAGTGGGGAGAGTATTAACCGAAATAGGCAATGGACTTGTCATATTTTATGCGCCCATCTTGTTTGTAAATCAGGTAGGTTTATCGGCAACAGCGGTAGGAATTGGGATCGGTAGCGGTGCGATCGGGGGAGTAATTGGCAGGTTCATAGGCGGATCCTTCGCAGACTCTCCGATGGTGGGACGCCGGGGGACGCTTTTACTCTCAGCAGTAATTTCTGCCAGCGCTGACTTCGTGTTTGTCAACACCCACAACTTGCCCATTTTTATTCTGGGTAACTTGCTGATGAGTTTGGGAATTGGTCTTTACTGGCCCCCCAGAGAAGCAGTGGTCGCAGACGTAACGACTGACCAACAACGAGACGAAGCCTTTGCTGTCATGCGCTTGGTAGATAGTATTGGTTTGGGGTTGGGAGTGATGTTGGGAGGACTGTTAATTTCGGCAAATGTCGATTATCGGATTTTATTTGCGATCGATGGCATTTCATTTCTGGTTTTCTTCAGCGTGGTGTATGTCGCCCTGGGTGAAACGGGTGAGTTTACAGAACATAACAGCAACCAAGGACTACAGAGTTGGTTGGCCGTCCTGGGCGATCGGCCTATGATGGTATTCCTGGTAGTTAATATCCTCTTCACAACCTACCACAGTTTATTACACAGCGCCATGCCCCTATATCTGAGCAATTTCGTTCACGCAGGGGGCTTATCTGCGGGGAGGATCGGTAGTTTATTCACCTGGCACATGGTGTTTGGGGCATTATGTCAGTTACCCCTTACTCGTTGGCTAAATCGCTTTAGCCATCCGAACGCTTTAACAATTTCCATGCTATTATGGGGAGTAGGATTTGGGCTGATGTGGGTTACTGGAGTTGCCCCGATGGCTGTCCTCTGGGCAATTTTAGCACTGTCAATCATGGGTGCAGCAGTCTCTGCTTATATCCCCGCCGCTGCTGCCTATATCGTAGATGTAGCACCAGAATCTATGATGGGCGTTTATTTTTCTATCTTCTCCCAATGTTGGGCGATCGGGTATTTCATCGGTCCTAGCTTGGGGGGATGGGCCTTAGATCGGTCCCGTTACATTGCTGATGGCTTCTGGTTAGCAGCCGCAGTCAGCGTCGGCCTTGGCATTCTGATTTTACAATATCTCCAGGGCATCATAAAAAAAAATTAAACTTTCACAGATCGATCATCTGTTTCTCAGGCTTTACTCATTTAGGTGATCTTTAATAATAAGCAGTCGTCAGGAATGTATACACCACCACCGATGAAAATGTGCTTGTCATTGCGAGGGGGGATCGAGAGAGATCCTCTGTGTACTTCCTCAACTACCCCCCCGTAGCGCTACGGGAGGCTGTCACGTCTAGCAAACCAGTGATATAACTAACCCGCGCCCCCCACGCTGCGCGAAAAATCGCAATGACAGGTTAATGCTATTTCAAGTCAGTCTAGAGAAAACCATTGCCATGAAAATCAAATCCTTCGCTATCCTTGCCAGCCTCTCAATGCTGAGTATCGGACTAGCTTATTGTTTGGGGAACCGCGCTTCTATCAATGCTGATGCTGCCACTCCGGTGATAGTAGCCCATAAGAGTCGCTCCTTCTTTTACCAAGAAAATGGCATCGCCATCAGGGGCACAGATCCAGTCGCCTATTTCCGAGAAGGTAAAGCTGTTGCTGGCAGCCCTCAATTCACCCACCGCTGGGAAGATGCTACCTGGCAATTTTCCAGTGCTGAAAATCGGGATTTATTTGCCCAAAACCCGGAAAAATACGCGCCGCAATATGGTGGTTACTGTGCTTGGGCAGTGAGTCAAAACTACACGGCAGCTACGGATCCAAACGCCTGGAAAATTGTCAATGGCAAACTGTATCTTAACTATAACAGAAAGGTACAGAAAAGTTGGGAAAGAGACATTCCCGGTCACATCGCCCGGGCTAACCGGAACTGGCCTGAAGTTCTCGACCGTTAGTAGTAAACACTAAAGTGTTTGCGGGTTAGTAGTAAACACTTTAGTGTTTCCGGGTTCAATGTAAGGTAATGGTGGGCGGTGCCCACCCTACTGAGAGCTTTGTTATAATAGCATTTTATCAAAACAATGCTACAATTAGTTACTCATCATCTTATTAGTCGGTTGAAACCGACTTTAGCTATTAGCAGGGGGTTTGAACCCCCTGCGGGCCGTGAGACCAATTGACAATGGTGCAAGATCTCAGTTTTAACCGACTTTAGCTATTAGACGGGGGTGCGGCTCATTTGTAGTTGATAGTCAAGCTGACAAGAAACCGGGTTTCTGCTACAAAATCAGGCGCAAAAGCTCCAATTAATTAAGAAACCAGGTTTATGGCCCCCAATTTTAAATTTTGAATTGATGATACCATTTATTAAAATATATGATATACTTGAGGCACTCCTGACAAGGAGGCAGGAGCCTCAGAAAACCGTTACCAGGTAACGAGAGGGACGAGAGGGTA
This sequence comes from Hormoscilla sp. SP12CHS1, assembly GCA_014324065.1. GTDB lineage: Bacteria > Cyanobacteriota > Cyanobacteriia > Cyanobacteriales > Desertifilaceae > Hormoscilla. Next base: position 9,097 of record JACOMV010000052.1, read on the forward strand.
GCATTTTTTTCTCCATCAAAATGCCAAATAAATTGGTATTACCCCAATTACAAATCATCAAGTAAAATGAAACTGAAAATCTTGGAGATCGCGACAATGGTTGCGACCTTTGGTTGCAACAGTACAAGTCAACCTCCGACTCAACCTCCGATGCCAATTATAGGAGATTGTACGCCCCAGCCCTGCGAAGAACTCTTCACCCAGGTGCGATCGGGCTTTCCGGATACGGTCAGCAAATACGCAGCTGACTGTCAGGGTAAGCAAATATTAGGATTATCAGTATTCGATCGCCCGGGGGAAGGAAAAAGAGTCAATTTCGCCTGCTGGAGTGCCTCAGGGACCGATGGATCCAAGACAGGACAATGGTTAGGCGTCTTGCCCTTTCCCGGGGAGGAGGCCAGGTTTTCCACTTCCTGGAATTGTAGCGGTTCCAATTGCGAAAATATTATCATAAAATTGCGACAAAAATATCTCCATAAAAGCCAAAAAGCTGAATTTGAATGCGCCACGAAAAGCGGTAATTTATATTTTGATGTTGCCAATTCCGGGGTAGATAAAATCGAGGTAGAATGCCAGTTTTTTGTCTACGAGTTGTGGGATGAGAATGGGGATGGTGTCACTGATGGAGATAATGGCACCAGTGTTAGCTATACTATTGCTACCTTTGAGTTTTAAATTACTAATTGCTAATTGCTAATTGCAACTAACAACTAACAAAATTCACAGCCAATTTCCCACCAGAACGAAAGGTGCCCAATAGAATGGAGCCTTGTAGCGGGGTGACTGCAAAATTTCCAGCTGTGCTTGTCGGAGGGCTTCAGATTTGCTTACACCCTCATGGGTGAGTGCTTGATAGAACTTAACCATGAGGTTAGCAGTAGATTGGTCGTTAACTGACCAGAGGGTAGCGAGGGTACTGCGGGCCCCAGAACGAACCGCTAATCCCGCCAATCCCAAAGCCGATCGTTTGTCCCCAGATGCCGTCTAGCAGGCACTCAGAACCAGTAATTCAATGGGAACCGAATCTGCTGTTTCTCTGAGTTTGAGTAGTTTTTCCAACTCTTTCACTTTGATTTTCCCATTCCAAGTCAGAATAAAGGTTTCTTCCGGGTTGGAGCTAAACTGACCGTGAGTTGCCAAGTGAATTATGGGAAAGGGTGCTTCGTCGATCAGTTCTTGTAGCTTTAGTTCGGTAAAGGTATGATTCAGCAACACCGACCCAGGGGACTGAGTAGAAATCTGCTGCACTTCGAAATCGACAGCGGGCAGTGCAGGAAAACCTTGGCGGGGTTCAGTTAGCCCACCCATTAACACATTAAACTCTTCTGGTCTCAAAGATCGCGGGTCGAGTAAGTTTAACCCGGGAGTCAGGGCAATGTTGTATTTCTCGACTAAATACTGTTGGCCATCATAGAATGCGGCCATCGGCAGATTCCGCATTACCCCATCTAACACAAACACTAGGGTTTTGACATCCTTGCTGGCAAGTTCGGTTTCAGCTGGTCCGACTAGCCAGTCATAAATTTGTTTGGACAGTCGCAAACGCTTCTGGGTAGAGAAGAGCGGATTTAGAGAGTTGTAAATCTCCTTCAAGGCCCTTTCTACTTGCTGCTGGGGTAGGTAGTACCTCATGGTGCGATCGGGCAGTGCGAGGATGACTGCTAACCGTTCTGGTAAGATAATCGGATAGATAACTGCTGCATGAGCATCTATCTCATCAATGTGCCCGTCACCACCATAGAGGATGTCGTCCCCCTCACCACCATCGAGGCGATCGTCCCCGTCATCATCATAGAGAGGATATCGTTCCCCTCATAACCATCGAGGTGATCGTCCCCGTCACCACCATAGAGGTTGTCGTTCCCATCATGACCCCAGAGGACGTCTCTATGGTCACGACCATAGAGGGTATCGTTCCCTCCATAACCAAGTAAGAAATCCCATAAGCGACTACCATATAATAGGTTGTTGCCATCGTCGCCAAAATAATGTGCCATAAGAGTCGATCCTTGTTTCAAGTTCGGGATGAGGTACAGACGTACAGTATCACTTGGCTGAAACCGGCTGAAACCCGCTCGCCTGCGGAGATTGCGCTGCCAGTGTTTCCTGGGTAGTACGAATAGTGCTCCCAGGGGACACCGAGCACGCGGCTACGCCTACGCGATCGAGACCAGATCGACCTAAAAGTGGCTCTGTGAAAGGGTTTGATGCCATTTTACGTTGATTTTTTGTCAAAGTCCCGTATAGTTCGGTTGGAGAAAGCGCCAGCGAGTGGGGACTCTTTCTCATCCGAATCACCAAAAATGCGGTTGATATTTTTAAGGATGTAAGGCCCAAGCTAAGTCCATCTATAATCCCCCCTGAGACTAAGCTACGAGGTCTAAGTTAACGACGGCGTTCCTGCAACTTGCGATAGACATCTTTGACATCGACCTTGTGATGTGCTAAGGCTACTAAAGTATGATAAAATAGGTCAGCAGCCTCAGATGCGATCGCCTCTCGATCGTCATCCTTACAGGCCATTACCACTTCGGCGGACTCTTCGCCAATCTTTTTGAGAATCTTGTTATCCCCACCTGCGAATAACTTGCAGGTATAGGAATCTTCCTTGGGGCGATCGCGGCGCGAGCGAATGACAGCAGCGACTTGAGAGAGGGTATCTGCGGGGGGCGTCCTAACCGTGCCGCTTACCTGATGAAAACAACTACGTTCGCCCTTGTGACAAGCGATGTCACCCACTTGCTCCACACCTATTAGCAGGGCATCACTGTCACAATCATAACGGAGCGATCGCACATTTTGCCAATGTCCGGAAGTAGCGCCCTTATGCCACAACTCGGCACGGGAACGACTCCAAAACCAGGTTTGGCCAGTTGAGAGAGTCTTTCCCAGGGACTCCCGGTTCATCCAGGCCATCATCAGCACCATACCATCCAGATAGTCCTGGATAATAGCGGGCACCAGTCCTTGCTCATTATAGCGAATTTGCTCGATCAGGATGGGGGTGGTACTAGCAGCTTGGGACATAAGACGTTGGGTAATATTCTCTTAAGACTTTTTAGAATAACATTGGCAGCCCCGCCACCGACAGGCATCCGGCCCCGTGAGGCGGATAAACTGGACAAAGGATGATGAAAATAGTTTATAGGAAAAGCACGGGAAGGTGAAAACCCCGTCTCTTTAGAGCGGGGATGAAACCGACCCGACATGCTTATGCCAGTTCATCATCTCTGATTGGCGATATACCTTTGTATCGTTGCGCTGCTAACATTGCCCGCAGACCCCACAAAGTAGGAGCTCCTCCACAAGCTCGGTAATTTCAGAAACTCCTCTCGTAGCACCCGAATTGCTTCTGCCCTTAAACCTGCGAATCACTTGAGCTGCCGAAAGCTATGGGGGCGCGTTCACAAACAAAGGTATGTCTGGCATCACCGGACTGGGCTAGAATTTCGCACTCGCTCTCCCGTGCCACCTCGCGCCCGCAACGCTCGCAGACCTGTTGCCACAACTCCTACGAGCACGCGCTTTCTTCGTTTGGGAATGAAAACGAAGTGATAATTCAGAAGATGAACAGCATGGCGACGAAGAAACGGTATGTTTGCCCCATTTTACGATAAACTGTAGATAACTCAATCGTATCGATACCATGTATGGCTGTCAACAACTCCTCTTAAAATATTCAAACTGTGACTTGGCAGTGCTCAAATACATCTGTACGGAGTCCAACACCCTTTTCAACTGCGGGACGTATTTGGCACGTCAATTATAGTTTAAAGCACGTCGCAAAATTGGCAAGTTTGCCCTCAACTACGAGCTGAAAAAGAATGTTCACTACCGCGCCCTGCATTCTCAAGCTGCCCAGCAAACCTTGGATAACGTGTGCGAAGCGTTCCAATCATACTGGAAGCTTTTGAAGATATGGCACAAAGGCGAGTTGGAGTGCCAACCAAAACCCCCGAAGTACAGAAAATCGGGCGGGCTGAACATCGTCAGTTACCCGAAGCAGGCACTTTCCCTCAAGGATGGGAGTATTCGCGTTCCCCTGGGCAAACAGGTAAAAGTCTGGTTTGGCATCAATTACTTCCACCGCGTTGTGAATCATTGCCTGGAAAGCGGCATCGGAACCGTTGTATTTGGATGGAACCGAGGACAAAAGAAAAATCTCAACCTAGGCAGCAAAACGAACCAACAGTTCGTGCAAATTCCCACGGGTCGGTTGAAAGAACGAATCGAACAACTGTGCGAACAGTACGGCATTCAATTCGTCGAAACCGAAGAATCCTATACATCCCAAGCGAGCTTTGCCGACAACGATTTCCTGCCCACCTATGGTGAAAAACCCGAGAGCTGGAAATCGTCGGGCAAGCGAATCAAGCGAGGGATATATCGAACGGCGAAAGGATGGCTGGTCAATGCGGATTGCAATGGGGCAGCGAATATCCTGCGAAAAGTAGCCACAAAGCTGAATTTAAAGCTCAGTGGAGTGGGTAAGGTGACTTTGACGGCACCAAAGCGGTTGCCAATATGGGAGCTCCAGCGACGTGGCTGAAGCCCGTCGCGAGAGTATCCGCTTGAATCTCCCGGCTTGTAGCCGGGGAGCGTCAATTGTGCTAATCTAGCGCCTATTCTCAAATCAATAGTTGAGCATTCAACCAAGGAGAACAACTTTGATCGCAACCACTCTCAAGACCACCAAATCACAAGAGATTTTCGCAGCGGCCCAGAAACTGATGCCAGGGGGCGTCAGTTCGCCAGTGCGAGCCTTCAAATCCGTAGGTGGAAAACCCATAGTGTTCTCACGGGTAAAAGACGCTTACATCTGGGATGTGGATGGCAACCAGTACATCGACTACGTAGGCACCTGGGGACCAGCCATTTGCGGTCACGCCAATGCCGAAGTGAACGAGGCCCTGCGCAAGGCGCTAGAAAATGGCACCAGCTTCGGTGCGCCCTGCGAACTGGAAAACGTGCTCGCGAAAATGGCGATCGATGCCGTCCCTAGCATAGAAATGGTGCGGTTTGTCAACTCCGGCACCGAAGCCTGCATGTCTGTCCTGCGCTTGATGCGAGCCTTCACAAATCGTGACAAGATCGTTAAGTTTGAAGGATGCTATCACGGTCACGCCGATATGTTCCTGGTGAAAGCGGGTTCTGGGGTCGCCACCTTGGGATTACCCGATTCCCCCGGCGTTCCCAAATCTACCACTGCCAACACCCTCACGGCTCCCTACAACGACCTGGAAGCCGTGAAAGCCCTATTTGCCGAAAACCCCGATCAAATAGCGGGGGTAATTCTGGAGCCCGTAGTGGGTAATTCGGGATTTATTGCCCCCGATGCTGGTTTTCTGGAAGGCTTGCGGTTGATTACCCAAGAGAATGGAGCTTTGCTGGTGTTTGACGAAGTGATGACTGGCTTTCGCATCGCTTACGGCGGTGCCCAGGAGAAATTCGGCATCAAACCCGATCTGACGACCTTGGGCAAGATTATCGGCGGTGGGTTGCCCGTAGGGGCCTATGGCGGACGCAAAGACATCATGTCTATGGTGGCACCAGCAGGTCCGATGTACCAGGCGGGGACGCTTTCGGGTAATCCCCTGGCCATGACCGCTGGCATCAAGACTCTGGAGTTGCTGCAAAAATCGGGTACTTACGATCGGCTTAATCAGATTACCAAAAAGCTGATCGATGGGTTACTAGAAATCGCCAAAGAAACGGGTAATGAAGCCTGTGGAGGTCACATTAGCGCCATGTTTGGCTTATTCTTAACCAAGGGCCCCGTTCACAACTTTGAAGATGCCAAAAAGTCGGACACCAGTAAGTTTGGGCGCTTCCATCGCGGGATGTTAGAACGGGGGATATACCTAGCGCCTTCTCAGTTTGAGGCCGGGTTTACTTCTCTGGCCCACACAGAGGAAGATATCGATAAGACTTTAGCCGCAGCTAAAGAAGTGATGGCGACTCTTAAGTAGCCGCCACCCTAAAGGATTCTGTTGGCGAATGGAGGGGATTACCCTCTAGGCGGTCAGCAGTTGGAGCTGCTGACCGCCTGAGGTCCTAGACTAGCAAAACGAGAAATACGCTTCTCTATCACAGGCAAATCTTTCCACCAATCTCTCTTTCGA
>JACOMV010000053.1 GCA_014324065.1 Hormoscilla sp. SP12CHS1
AAAATAATTGCACATAGCCATGGGCGACATGCTCCGGATATGGAGACTAGCGCGAGAGAGTGTGTGAAATTAATTTTGTTCATGTACTTACGCCCGATGGCTTGATCACTACCATCGTCTTTTTTTTGGCCTTCCGGTTAATTGATGGGGAATAAAGTTATCTTGACTAGCAGTGCTCTTGGATGAAAGAACAGATGCACAAGCAGAAAAGTAGCAGCTTCAATGATATTTGTCTATCAAGTACAAAATTTGTCTGGAAATTAGCAGGTACGATGCTAGTATCGTTTTGCTGGGTGTCAATGGCAGCGTCTCCCTCGTGGGGACAAAGTCAAAGAGTGGATATCGAACTTCAGATCGGAGTAGTGCAGCGGTTTGGGAGTAAAGCAAATGACAACTTAACTGTAAAAGCGACAGAGGGCGAGAAGCTGGCGTTACGCTATCAGACAATAGATGGAGAAGCGATCGTCCACACCGAAAGCATCAAGCTACAGGTAGCGATGTATCCCTTACCAGAACCAATACTACAGGAGCGGGTGGTCTTAAGCAGCCATCGCAGCTTTGAGAGTGCCGAACAAAGTGCTCTTCTTTGGCGTGCTAGGGGAATTGAGACGGAGATTGCTCATCCCGATCGGTGGCAGGTGTGGGCCAAACGCTCGGTTTATCACACTCCCTTACTGCGACGCCTACTGCTGAAAAGTCTGAAAGCCCATGGCGACGACACCTCCTATATGGAAACGAAAGTCCTGCGCCAGTTTCCCCAAGCATTTTGGATTCTGGATGGCTACCGCTACAACCGGCACCAGCTGGATATTATCAGTGGCAAAGATTTAATTCAGGTGAGTAAAGAACTCGACGGACAGTCCATCAAGCACCTTTATGGGGGCAGTCTGCGACTCCAGCTGAACGCTTACGGATCCTATACTTTAGTCAATAAAGTGCCTCTAGAGACCTATCTGCGAGGCGTTGTTCCTCACGAAATTGGAGCCGAAGCACCAGAGGCAGCCCTGGAAGCCCAGGCAATTTTGGCCAGAACTTATGTCCTGCGGAATTTACGGAGATTTGCCATCGATGACTATCAACTTTGTGCCACTCCTGAATGCCAGGTGTATAAGGGATTGGCCCAAACATATGGGGCTGTAGACAAGGCGATCGCCGCCACCAAGGGTCTGGTGCTAACCTACAACAATCAGCTCGTTGACGCTCTGTATTCTTCTACCACTGGCGGCATTACAGCCCCTTACAGCGACCTGTGGGATGGACCAGAGCGACCTTATCTAACAGCGGTGGTCGATTCTGTCCGCAATGTGTGGGATTTGGACAATAAAAGCTTGGCATCGGAAAGCAATTTCCGCAGCTTCATCAACCTGAAGAAGGGATTTAACGAAGAAGACTGGGATTGGTTTCGCTGGCGGTACGAAACTAGCTTGTCAGATATGACCAAGTTTCTCAATAAATATCTCAAGCGGCGCAAGCATCCCCAGGCTGGTTTTCAGAAGATTCACTGGGTACAGGTAGTAGAGCGCTCGCCCGCTGGGAGAGTGCTGAAAATGGAGGTGCAAACGGATAAGGGCAGAATAGAAATTGAAAAGGATCAGATTCGCGATGCCTTTTGGGCTCCCATCAGCACCCTCTTTTACATCGAGCCTCTCTACAGAGACGATCGCACCCTGAGGGGTTATGCCTTTGTTGGCGGTGGCTTTGGACATGGAGTGGGCCTGTCTCAAGCTGGATCCCATAGATTAGGTCAGATGGGTTGGTCAAGTGAGCGTATTCTCAGCTTCTACTTTCCCGGTACCCATATCCAGCAGATCCACGAAGAGATTATCTTTTGGCAGCATCCCCCATCAACCAATGCTTCAGCAGGCTTGTCTAACTTGTATCAGGGGAATGTTGTTAGTGGTTATTAATGCATTCAACCACTAACAACTGCTCCGTCCAAGGGCTAGTGCTCGTTTTAGTACAGCTCTTCTTCTTTATGGGTTTCGATCGTGCAGTCAGAAGTGGGCATAGCCACGCAAGTCAGGATATATACCCGTTGCCTGTCTGATCGTCATCCAGGAAGGACTGATCGGACTGATCGACGGTACCCTTGACGAGTTTGCCAGCACAGCTCTATCGAGCACCGGCGCGGCAGGAGTAGGGGAGGTCAATTCCCTGTTCCTCAGCCACATCCAGAATGATCTCATCATCGGGAACGTCAATAGTCGTGTTTATCCCTTCAGCCTCGTCGATCAGTGTTACCTTGTAAGTTGCCATCTGCCATTCCTCTAAAACATTCTTTCGCTAGTTTTTCATAAGGTTTGCTTATACAAACTGTTAAGTCTCATCAGCTTAACAGTTTGTAACTCGGTCAGCTTCATCTCTGATATTACGGGAAAATTTAGAGCTTGTTACAGTTTTTTACAGAGCAATTGAATATAATTTATTATAAGTTATGCTTATTGTATACTGATTGCTTATATCTGCGCACTCCTGGTCGTTAAACAGCTGCTATTGCTGGTTATACCTTTCGATCGGGAAGCGGGATATGGTAAGAGTAAAGGTTGTGGTTGAAGTTGTCCTGCCGCCGGTGAATAACAAGCATGGGACCGAGACTCTCAGAGTTGGTATCGTTGGGACTGGTTATGCTGCCAAAATGCGGGCGCAAACCTTGCAAGCCGATCGACGCTCAGATTTGGTTGCTGTTGCCGGTCACTCTCTGGAGAAAACCCAGGAATTCGCTCTTAACTATGGGGCTGAGGCGTTAAGCAACTGGCAGGATCTGGTAGATCGTTCCGATCTGGATCTAGCGATCGTCTGTACGGTGAATCGAGATCATGGTGTGATAACTCGTGCGGCACTCAACAGCGGTAAGCATGTGGTGGTAGAATACCCCCTTTGCTTAGATGCAACTGAAGCTGAAGAACTGATCGCTTTGGCTGCTGCTGGTGGTAAGCTGCTGCATGTGGAGCATATTGAACTTCTCGGTGGCTTGCATCAGGCTTTTAAGCAGTCATTACTGGCAATTGGTAACCCCTTTTATCTTCGCTACGCCACGATCGCCCCTAAACAACCGGCTCTCCCGGGCTGGAAATATAACCGAAAGCTGTTCGGTTTTCCCCTGACTGCTGCTCTCTCCCGTCTGCATCGACTTACGGATGCCTTGGGTACAGTCACTACCGTCAGCTGTCAAGTCCGATATTGGCCAGTAAAAGAAGATGACTATAGCGCTTGTCTATGTACTGCACAGTTGCGGTTTGCTAATGGGGCGATCGCCGACCTGCTCTATGGTAAAGGAGAAACCTTCTGGCAGGCTGAACGGAAACTAGAAGCTCACGGAGACCGAGGAACGCTAATCTTCGATCGCGATCGGGGTTTTCTGGTGCGGGGACAGGAAAGGACACCTATAGAAGTTGCCAGTCGCCAGGGTCTATTTGCTCGAGATACTGGCATGGTCTTAGACCATTTAATCACGGGAACGCCATTATACTTGTCTCCGGAGGCCAGTTTATACAGTCTGAAAATTGCCAATGCTGCTCAGCAGTCAGCCGCAACAGGACAAATTGTGAATTGTGAATTGTGAATTGTGAATAGCCCCAATAAAATTTTACCAATAATTAACAACTGACAATTATCGTCCTAATTTATTAGGAATTCCTTGACAGCCTCCAGGAATAGTAGCTCGCGATCGTTCGCCGCACCAGGCACAACAATAGTAACACTGTTCTTCAGATAACCCTTTGACGTGAGTGAAGTCAGCTTTTTCCACCACAGCGCCAGTATATTCGCCAGTGGAGTAGTTAGGAGGGTGAGTCTGATCCCGGGGGGTGGCGGTTTCCAGGGAGCCGTAGAATAAACGGACTCCCTTGAGGTCAGCACCTATGAGATCGGCCTCGTACAATACAGTCCGAGAGAGATTAGCTTTGACCAAATCGCAGTGTTCCAGATTGGTTCTCACTAGATAAGCGTCGCTCAAATCTGTCCAGCGCAAGTCTGTCCCCGCCAGGGAAGTCCCCGCCAGAATCACCCCTAAATCTATCACCCGGACACCGTTGGCCCGGTCTTCCTGATAACCGCCCTTGCCATCAAAGATTGGGCGTCCCAAATGATAATCTCGTCTCAGGGGGGTGAGGAGGTTGGACTGGGACAAAAACCGCAAGACTTTGGCTTTTCCCTTGGCGTTTACACTGCTGAGAATGGCAGCGGTGCGACCTTCCGCGAATGCTCTCTCTTGAGGCCAGTCTTCTAGCATCCCTTCATCATCTAATGCTAGATCCGAGACCCCCTGGAAGTAAGCATCAATTGTTTGCTGCTGGGTGATGGTGTTTTGCTGAATTGTTAAGTCTCTGGAAATGACGTACTGACGCCAAGAAATATAGACCGCGAGGATGGCGATCGCGATTTGCCCCAAAGCCCCTACCCAGTCTGCCCAGGAACCGAATTCATCCCATTTTATCTGGTTGAGCCAATCTCCTATGCGTCGGTAAACACCAATGAATTTTAATAAGCCTCCTAGGGCTACTGAAAAGCTAATTAAGCCTAACAGTTGGCTACGCTGTTGTGGCGATAAATCAGCTAACAAGTATTGTAAAAAAGGTAAAATCAGCCGCAAAGATACCAGTAGGCCAACAAGCGCTCCGGAGATGCCAATCCAAAAGTTATTGGTGATTATTCCCAGGAACATAATGGCGATCGCCACCACTGTCACCCTGCTAGCTGATGGGTTGGCTTCTGTCTGGCTAGCGATAGTCCCTCTGCTGGTTTGATGTTCCGATTTTTCCGGAACGGTAGGCAGTGTAGACAGGTGCTGTTCTGCGTGGCTTGGCCGTGGTCGCCTCGGGGCTCTAATATGATATTTTTCTTCTTCTATTGGAGAGATGGGGGACATTTTATTTGACTCTGGGTTCATTCTGTGTTATAATAATTGTATCTCAATGCAATCAAATTGTAGCGAAATCTGTATAGTGATAGCATGTTTGACTCGCTCAGGGCAATTATAGTCAGCGATCCGTGGGGACTAGGCCCACCAGTTGTCAGTGATTTAAACCAGGTGTAGAGGCGACTATAGTCACCAGCGTTTACAGTCACCAGCGTTTAAGGATATATAGTGATTGCTGCTACAAGGGACTAGTTTAGTCTAATTAAAAGAATGCCTGAAACCCTGACCCAGTAAAGGATATAGCTATTCGATCCCAAATCACCGCGCACTCCTGTTCTGTAAGGGTTTCAGCAGTTTTATTAATCAGGCTGAACCAGTGCCTGCTACAAGATAAATAATAAAATTGGTAACAGGTTCTGGGAGTACGTACATATGGAGACAGCCAAACAAGACACAATCTTGATTGTTGAGGATAATCCGACTAATATCAAAATACTGTTCAGTTTTATGAATTTGCTGGCTAATGCTATTGATGCTTTGGATGAAGATAATCTGAACAAGGGGCTTTCTTATGAGGAAATTAAACAGAATCCTAATCGGCTGATTATCAAAACCTCAGTTATCAAAGGAGCAGGGGTGGAGATTAAAATCGCTGACAATGGACCGGGGATACCAGCAGAAATGCAGTCGCGGATATTTGAACCATTTGTGACTACTAAACCTGTTGGTAAGGGGACTGGCTTGGGCTTGTCTATTTGTCATGATATAATAATGGAAAAGCATGGGGGTACGCTGTTATGTAATTCAAAACTTGGTGAAGGGACTGAGTTTGTGATCGCCATTCCTCAATAGCAAGTGGTGGGCCAGTGGTGGGCGGTGCCCACCCTACGGGGATATATCCTGGTTGGTGCGATCGCCCCCAATCATTCATGCTAAAATAGCTTATATAAGAGGAGAGCAATGGACATCGAATACACAGTACAAATCTGGAAAGAAGATTCGCAATTTGTGGCCCACGCTATGCCAATAGATGTGCGATTCGTTCAGGAGTAAACCAATAACATGGTGAAAACCTGGCTGGTTCCATTAGCCAGCAACTCTGATGTTCATGGGGGTTAAATTCCCCTCCAGCGTCTTCCGCGTGCACGCGGAAGACACTGCCCCCAGGTACGGGGGTGACACCGGTCGGAGGTGCTACGGAGCAACATCGCCGTGGTGCTTCCCGAGGACTTAAATGTAGGATAGCTGGCAGCCTAAGCCGGTAAGGACGCGCTTGTTAGATACCCAAGGTTAGAACAAGCGAACATATGGAAGCCTCGTTAGCATAAACCAGCGGAATAAGGCTAATACGCTGGCCTAAAAAAGGAATGTAGCTAGTGTTAGTTTTATCTATTGACTAACATCGTACTCGAAAAGCTGCTGGGGTATAGTATGGGCCTAAAGGTATCGTATCGTGAAATGAAATCAGGGGGGTCTCCTGTACTTAGAGTGATAAGTTTTTCTTATCAGAGAAGCAACGCAAACGGAAGTTTTCAAAGTTTGTAAATCCGTATCCTTGACGCTTAATTAGCTTAATTTTATTGTTGATTCCTGAGTTGCATGACTAATAAAATAATTACAAATACCCGCTAAGTGGCTGCTAATCATCTGAGCCGATTTTTGATAAAACAACTTAGCAGAAATTCACCATTTTTTGAATTTACGTTTAGCTGAATTCAATATCTTACTGGTTTCATAAATAGAACGAAGTTCAGCTTTTAGCTGATAGGCAATTTCCAAACAAGGATATTTTTCTAAAATTACTTTGATTTTTTCCTGAGATTCTTTATCAATATCTGCACCTCTGCTTAACAATAAATATTTACTGCCTCTGTCGGTTACTCCGACAAGTCTACGCAATTTATTTAATTCACGATTGACATGCTGCATAATCTGAAATCGATCGTCAACTATTTGCGCATTTGGTAAAATTTTTTCGACAACTAAAGTATAACCTCCCCACATATCTATACTAACTTCTGTAACTCCTTGACGAACCTCTAATTCAAGCTCTGCAAGGGTTTCAACGATATCATTCTGTTTGTGATAATTGATTACTTCTAATAATTATCCTGTATCGATATCACTAATTACTTTTACAAAATCTTTGTGCCCTTTGCGTAAACTAATTTCATCAATACTTATACGTTTTGGTCGATCCCATTTTTTTTTACTGAGTGCTCAATAAATTAAAGATACTTTGAACCTGATTTTCAGTCAAATTATCTTCTCGACTTACTTGCAGAACATTAGTTACTTTAACTCGTTCATATATACTCTTGATATCGACGGGTTTGACGTCTTCGCCAGTCAATAAAATCTAACTGTATGGCTGGCGCCACGCTACGCGATCGAAAACATAATGTTGACAAGAAGTGCAAGAGAAGCGTCGATGAGGAATTTTTAAATATACCAAAAACTGACAAATCTCTAATTAAACTTTTATGTTCCTGATGCAGTTTCGTGGTATTTTTTCCACAAATAGGGCATTCTATTTTTTCATTGAGCCAGCGAATTTAAAAATAGCTTACCTCATCAATTATAGAGCAACTTTCAACAGTTGCATTTGGAAAATTCAATAATTTATCGAGATTAAAATCCATTTCGTAAATCATCAAACAGTAACACTGTATACATTTTACACTAAAAACTCAGGAGAGCCGTTACGATGGTAGAAGTCGTAGGTTGGGTTGAGGCACGAAACCCAACGAAAGTCACCCGAACCCTAAAGGGTCCGGCTACAGGAACAAAGCCCGCCTGCGCGGGCTAGAGAGAAAATTAAGATGCATCCGGTTAGGTTGTCGAAAGTTACCCAACCGACTATTGCTAATGATAAAGCTAACATCGGGATCTGAAACCAAGACCAGGCGATCGTTTGCTAGTGGGCGATCGCTTTTTGGCGTTATTCCGATCCGAACCGGGCGATCGGGCATTTTCCCACCGGACTTTACCAGATAGTATTCACAGCAGACAATTGAATTCTGCGATCCCTGCTGATGAGTGGCAAACCAAGATGAGTGGCAGTGGCAGCAATAATTCGGTCAGGCATATCAGGAACAATGGAACGTGGAATTGTTGCCATCACCTCAACTATTTCCGCCGTTAGATCTGCTATCACTAACTGCAACCCAGCATTGAGGCGAACCTTCAAATCAGCCGGTATGCGATTTTTCTCCTGTAAATATACTATTTCCACCAGGCAGATTGTAGGAACGTAAATGACAATCTCTCCTCGTTCGCAAGTCTGATTCGCTACATCACCAAGGCGTGAACTATCTTCCAAATACCAAATTAAAGCATGAGTATCAGTTACAGCATCTAGCATCAGATATCCTCTCTTGGGAAATTTCCCCACATTTGCTGTCGCGCCTCAGCAATATCTTCTTCGGTTATATCAAGTCCTCGCCATAACCCACGCAGAGATTTACGGGGTTGAGACTCAGTACCTACTACCTGCAACTCCCGTTCTATCTGAGGAGCAATTTTCTCAATCAAGCGCACCTTGTCCACCAGGGAAAGTTGCTGCGCGACTTCCAGAACTTCCTCTAGGGTCACAACTTTGTTCATGCTTTACCTTTTGCATAGCTGCCAATTACTAATCTACACATATGACTCAATTTTGTCAAGCATATTGATGAAAGGGCGATCGCCATCCAGATTATTCTATATCCGGTGGCATATCTGGAAGTAGCGGTTCTAATTGTTGAATCAACTCGGGAATATTTTCCGTTACCACAGACCAAAGTTGTTGTAGATCCAGGTCGTCATATTGATGAGCGATGACATTTCTTAGTCCGATAATATCACTCCAAGGAATCTCAGGATGTTCTTGCAAGAAAGCTTCAGACAGACGTCTGGCCGCTTCCCCAAGAATTTCCAACTGTCGCTCTACTGCACTCTGGATTAAAATACTTTCCAGATATTCTTCACGATCGAAATCAGTTGTAAATTGTTGCAGACGACGTGCAGCTTGCAACATATCCCAAATATAGCCTGCTTCGCGGTTACTGAGTGGCATAGATCGTCTTTTTAGTTCTGAGGATTTCATAACGTCGGAAAGGATTGCTTAAACCAGACTTTTGGACAAAATCTACCTCACGACCAAATAAAGTTTTGAGTTCTCGTTGCATCCTAACTATGTCGAAGAGACTCCATTTGGCATCCTGGGAAAAACTCACTAGCACGTCTACGTCACTGTCTGGGCGAAAATCATCCCGGAGAATAGAGCCAAATAGGGCGAATTCGGTGATTTTCCACTTGCCGCAGAAATCCGCGATCGCGTTTCCATCTACCTCCAGTTTCGGAATTATGATATCTTTACCATGTATATACAATTGCTACCTCCCGTTCTTACTCTACCATAGGATATCATCTACTATAGCATCCTAGCATTAGCAATATCAATCTCTCAAAATAGTTTACCAGTTCCCATATTCTTCCTGATGTTCTTTAATCGCCGCTTTCAAAGCTTCGTTAGCAGCAGGCGGATTTAAAAGTGCTGAAGAAAATATTTCCCAGTCCCGCTCGCTCAAAACAATTGATTCTGGTTCGGGGATTTCCTCTGTTGCGGCATCCAAGGCAAGTTGAAGTAGATACTCACTTAGAGTCAAACACCGCATGGCAGCAGCTTTGTCTAGCTTTTGTTTGTGTTCCTGACTCAGGGTTAGGGTGACTCTGGTTGACTTAGTTTGAGTTTGTGTAGACATCATATTTCACAATTGTTTGGTTTCTTTTTTGGTTCGTTGTTGCGGGTGTAGATCGAGAATGCAATTCAGCCCGCGCAGGCGGGGGGGGTTCGGGCATGGTCCCTTTGTTTCGTTGTTGCGGGTGTAGATCGAGAATGCAATTCAGCCCGCGCAGGCGGGCTTTGTTCTTGTAGCCGGACCCTTTAGGGTTCGGGCGTGGTAGCATCTATGTAGGTTCCTAACCGGAAACCACAGGGGCGATCGCATTCAGAAGCAAATCCTTATGTTCTGATTGGATCTGGTCCAAATTCCACTGATTCTTAAACAACAATACCGGACGGTCCCAGTTATCTTTTACCGTTACAGTATTAAACAAACGCCCGACCTTTTCTAAAGCATCCCAACCACCAACAACCCAACGAGCAACGGAATAGGGTAACATATCCAGCAAAGTTTCCACCCCATACTCGCTCTGCATCCGGAACTGCACCACCTCAAATTGCAATTGTCCTACCGCTGCCAGAATGGGGTCGCGCTTAGATTCATCCGCTGAATACATGATTTGTACGGCCCCTTCTTCTCGCAATTCGGAAATCCCTTTGTGAAATTGCTTGAACTTAGAAGGATGGGGATTTTTCAAGTAAGCAAACAGTTCCGGAGAAAAACAGGGAACCCCTTCGTATTCTAGCTTCTTCCCGGTGTAGATACTGTCCCCAATGGCAAACACCCCCGGATTATTCAAACCGATCACGTCCCCGGGATAAGCTATTTCTACAGATTCCCGGTCCTGGGCAAACAATTTCTGAGGTCGGGAGAGACGCACCGTTTTGCCAGTGCGGGCATGATTGACCGTCATGTCCTTCTCAAACTTGCCCGTACAAACCCGCACAAACGCTACCCGATCGCGATGTTTCGGGTCCATATTCGCTTGCAGCTTAAACACAAAACCCGTAAACTCGGGATAACTGGGTGGCATCATCCCCGCGCTACTCTTGCGATCGCCGGGTTTGAGAGCATATTCCAGGAAAGCATCCATGAAAAGCTTGACCCCGAAATTAGTCATAGCGCTACCCCAGAAAACGGGAGTCATTTGACCTGCATGGATGGCCTCCAAGTCAAATTCGGCCCCCAACCCTTCCAAGAGTTCTAAATCCTCTTTCAGTTGGTAATATAGGTCTTGCTCTAACAACTCCTCAATGCGGGGATCCCCCAAATCCACCACCGTATCTTTAGCTCCCCGCCTACCGTAGGGGTTGCGCTCAAACAAGTGGATTTGCCTCCGACGGCGATCGAACACCCCTTTGAAGCGATCGCCCGTCCCGATCGGCCAATTAGTCGGGTAAGTTTGCAGACCCAGTTCCTGCTCGATTTCATCCAGGAGTTCCAGGGGTTCGCGGGTAGGGCGATCGAGCTTATTCAAGAAAGTAAAAATCGGGATTTTACCCATCCGACAAACTTCAAACAGCTTGCGAGTTTGAGGTTCCAAACCCTTAGCCGCATCCTCCAGCATCACCGCATTATCCGCCGCCGCCAGAGTCCGATAAGTATCTTCACTAAAATCCTGGTGACCGGGAGTATCCAGGAGATTAATCTGACAGCCAAGATAAGCAAACTGCAATACTGTGGAGGTTATGGAAATTCCCCGCTGTTGCTCCATGGCCATCCAGTCAGAAGTAGCGCGGCGCTGTTGGGCCCTCGCCTTCACCGCCCCCGCCTCATTTATCGCACCTCCATAGAGCAGCAGCTTTTCTGTCAGGGTGGTCTTCCCCGCGTCCGGGTGAGAAATTATCGCAAAATTGCGCCTGCGATCGACTTCTGTTTGTAATTCCGTTTCCAGTTCCGTAGACATAAATCCTAGAATACACAACATCCGTTAATCATGCAATAAGAAACCCGGCTTTTAAGTAGTTCGTAGTTCGTAGTTCGTAGTTCGTAGTTTGTGAAGTTATAATTTTCAACATAGCTTAACTTCTTTCTAGGATAGGCATAGAATCATTTGCAAAAAACTTTACAATTTTTTACATGATTCAGTTCTACCTTTGCACTTACCGAAAACAGGCTTGACACCATCCTACTACTTCATCTAAATTATTGTTGCACAACGACGGGATGATAAGGGTTTAAAATTGTTAATTGTCAATGGTCAATAAGATTTAGTTATAGCTGTTCATAAATATAACAATAACCGATGAATTAATTTTCAACCATTGATTGCTATTATCGGTAAAAATGTGCAACGCCAATTATTATTCTACATTAAATGATTTACTATCCAACCCAGCACCAAACCAGCCAAAGAAGCGACTGTCAAAATCCAAAAAGCTTGTCGTTCGCTCAAACCTGCCGTTTGCATGTCTAATCTTGCTAATGCTCCAGCTAAAAGCAGTACGATCGGACTGCCAAACAGGTGTATTCTTAACAGAATCAAAGCTGCTAAAAAGACGATCGCAACCACGCCAGTAAACATCCCCACATCCGTCTTTAACCAACGGATCAGCAATCTCTTAGTCTTCCGCAACGGTACCGTCAGCGCCGCCGACAGCAGCAAAGCTAATACTGCTGCCAACGCCCACGCTAGCTGAGAGAAATTACCAGGGTACTCAACCATCTCCGAGAGCGTCGCAGATGGCAAAGTACAGCCAAAGGTAGTATATGTAACTACGAGAATGGAATAGAGGGCCAAGGAAGTTTTTTCACGTTCCACAATGAATTGCCAATTGTTAATTGTTTGTTGCAATTCGCCATGTTACCTTCGCCCTACGTCCCGGGCAGGCGATCCGCCCCACGCTAACTCCGGGACGACGCCGATGTCTTCTGACGCTTCACCAGCTTCGGCTTGGGAGTCGCTGGTGGGATCTCCTCATCATTATAATCCGATTGCATCCAGGCCGGACGGGTTTTGTCGTAGGCCATTTGCAGAGTAGCAGCCGCGATCGCATGGGGATCGTACCCTTCCTCAGACATTTTAGCCACAATCGGCAAGAAAGAAGCCATCCGCTCCCCCGTCAGAGCTTCGAGCACTTCCTTTTGCAGTTTTTCCAGATGTCGGGCCTCTATTTGAGAACGGGTCGGCACCTTCGTTATTTCTAGCCTTTGGCGCACATGCCGTTCAATTTGATATAGTTTCCGCCGGTCAAATGGTTGAATCAGAGAAATCGCTCGGCCTTCTTTGCCCGCCCGACCAGTACGACCAATACGGTGGACATAGCTTTCGACGCTATCGGGCAGGTCGTAGTTAATTACGTGAGTCAGGTCATCCACATGTAACCCCCGAGCCGCGATATCCGTAGCCACCACCATACCCACCTGCCGATGGCGAAACCGCAGCATCAGCCGTTCCCGTTGAGATTGGCTCAGATCTCCGTGGTACTCATCCACATTATGACCAGCAGCTTGCAGTTGGCTCGTCAGTTCTGCTGCTTGACGACGGGTACGGACAAATATGAGAGCTGATTCTGGTTCTTCTACTTCCAAGATCGGCTGCAACGCCCTGGCCTTTGTCCACCCGCGCGGCACCATATAGGCCACTTGATTGATCCGGTTGGGTGCGGCTTTCGGTTGCTTGATCGTCACCGTCACGGGCGAGCGCAAAAACTCAGTCACCAACTCCCGAATTGAATAGGGCATCGTCGCCGAGAAACAAGCGGTTTGCCGCTCTACTGGGGCCTGTTTCAGGATTGTTTCCACATCCTGGATAAAGCCCATATTCAGCATTTCATCCGCTTCATCCAACACCACCCAGTTGACGGACTCCAGCTTCAGGAAGCCCCGATCGAGCAAATCTATCACTCGTCCGGGGGTTCCCACCACAATCTGGACACCCCTTTCCAAGGGATATATCTGGCGATCGATCGATTGACCGCCGTAGATTGCCAGCACTCGCATCCGCCTGTCACCCGTGATATTCCTAATCGCTTGGCAAACCTGGATCGCCAATTCCCGAGTTGGAGTCAAAATCAGAGCTTGAGGTGCTGTTGTTTTGAGATCGATCCCTTCTATAATCGGTAGGGCAAAAGCTGCCGTTTTCCCAGTTCCCGTTTGGGCTTGACCTACTACATCCCGACCTGACAGCAGGTGGGGTATTGCTTGAGCTTGAATCTCTGTCGGCTCTGTAAAACCTTCTTTTTCTAGATGTCGAGTACGAGCTTCTGAAATTCCTAAACTTTGAAATGATAGAGTCATTAATTCTCCTTCAAACTATCATGCTATTGTCATTTTCCTCCCTTGTCACCCATCCTGACCTGTTGAGGAATGACCAACTATTTGACCGTAGAGGTCATAAACATCTGCCGCCGTGATTTTCACGTTGCATATTCCCGACAACCTCGCCTGTCCCCGGACGTAAACCAACCCATCCACTTCTGGCGAGAACCGGGCCGATCGACCGATATACTCCCCTGTCGAAGGATTTTCTTGTTCTATGAGCACGTCAACTACCTTGCCCAGTTCCCCTTGATTTTTCTTCAGGGATATTGGTTGTTGCAAAGCCATCAACAACTCACGTCGTTCTTCCTTCACCGCGTCTGGGAGTTGATTGGGCAAATTATAGGCGGGAGTTCCCTCTTCTGGAGAAAAGGTAAACACTCCGAGATGATCGAATTCATGACCCTGCACAAACTCATAAAGATGGGCAAAATGTGACTCCGTCTCCCCGGGAAACCCGACGATCGAAGTCGTTCGCAACACCGCACCAGGCATTGCTGTCTTGAGCTTGTCAATAATCTCGTCATTCACCCACCCTTGCCAGGGGCGGTTCATGGCCCGGAGGATTTCCGGATGGGAATGTTGTAAAGGTAAATCCAGGTAGGGCAGCACGTTGGCCGTTTCTTTAATTGCCGCTATGACTGGGGCTGTCAGACCTGTCGGATAAGCATAGTGCATTCTTATCCAGGGGATCTCCACATTCCCCAAGGCCCGCAGCAGTTCTGCTAATTTTGGTTCGCCGTATATATCTATGCCGTAAGCCGTTGTTATCTGCGAGATCAAAATTATTTCCTGGACCCCTTCCGCTGCCAACTGTTGCGCCTCTGCCACAATCGATTCTATGGGGCGCGATCGCATCCTACCGCGTAAATGAGGAATAATGCAGAAAGCACAGCGATAGTCACAGCCTTCTGCTATGCGCAGGTAAGCTACCGCCTCCGTCGTTGTCCGGTAGCGGGGCGTAGTTTCATCAGCTATATAAGTCGGTTCTGCGGATATTTCCTGTACGCGCTCTCCAGTTTCTACCCGTTGAATCACGTCTACAATTTTGTTATAATCTCCCGTCCCGACTACAGCTACTGCCTCTGGCAGTTCTGCTAGCAACTCGTCTGGGAACTGTTGGGCCATGCAGCCCGTCACCACTATTTTTTTGTTTGCTTCTGCCAGTTCTACCAGGGTCCGTACTGATTCTGCCCGTGCTGCTTCGATAAAGCTACAGGTATTGACTATAACATAATCTGCTAACTCTTCATTCGAGTCTACCTGATATCCTGCTCGTGCCAAGAGGCCCAGCATATGTTCGGTATCTATGCGATTTTTTTCGCATCCCAAGTGGGAGAGCGCAATTGTTGGCTTGTTGCCCATGGGGTAATCTATCGGTGGACAGCGTAGCGTAGCGTGTTTGTTTTTCCCTGCCTGGGGCCGGGAGGCTATCGGACGCTCGCGCCGTTGAGCATACTTGACGTCACTGCTGATAGTCCCACCGCACCTGTGGCTTTTACTCCACTGATTACGATCGCCGGCAACCTAGCGGCAACATCAATCATCATCTTAGCGCAAATTTTCATCTCTCAACATTACTATACAATAATTCCACCGAATGTAGGGGTCCCCATCGGTTTTCCCTACTTACGGTCAAGCTAAGATCCCCAGCAGAGCTGGATTTTGCCCCAAAAACCCGAGGGCGCAGAATGTGAAGATTTTTTAATCTACCGCCGGCGATGACCGGATATCCGCCCCCGTTCGCGTAGCGTGCGCGCAGCGCAATCGCGCACTGCGTAGGGTCGGGGTCTCGGAGCGTGCCAGCCATGTCCCATGCAGTCCGGTCATGAGTCCAAAATTGATAGAGAGGAGACCTCCCCGCAAGTCTACCGTCCCTGTCATGATAGAGGGATAGATGCTTGTTGGGGATCGCTGTTGGTGCCCGCAAGCTCCAGATCCGAAGTGCTGTCTATCTCCCTATTGCCAAAACCACCTCATGCAGACTGAAGAGTTTAGTGAGCTTTTTCCGCTGTTTAATGCCGCCAGCCCAGAAACCTTGGAATGGCTGTTGTCTATTGCCCAAGAGCATGAGTATCCACCTTCCAGAGCAGTTTTGATGGAAGATGCCTGGGGCAACGCCGTGTTCTTCATTGTTTCGGGCTGGATGAAAGTCCGACGCCTCTCTGGAGAAGATGGCATCACCCTTGCGATCCTGGGCAAGGGTGACTTTTTTGGCGAAATGGCGATTTTGGATGAATCTCCCCGTTCCACCGATGTGATTGCCCTCTCCTCGGTGGATTTGCTGAGCGTCTCAGCTCAGCGATTTATCCAAACCCTATTCAAAGATTCCCAGTTGCACCACCGGATGCTACAACTGATGGTACGACGCCTGCGCCTGATTAATTTCCGCTTTCAACTGCGCAACCAGCCCCCAGCGGTGAAACTAGCTAATACTTTAGTTAGCTTGGGAGAAAATTATGGTCAGGCGACCGAAAACGGCACGGAAATCTATAACATTCCTTTCAAAGACCTGGCAAATGTGGCGGATATCGGCGAGCAAGAAACTAAGAAAATCATGGCCAAGCTGCATGAAAAGGGTTGGATTAAAATTGTTCCAGCCCAGCAGGTAATTTATCTGATCAATTTGAAACAACTGACTCATCTGGCAGGACGGGTTTAATTGAGAATAGAGAATCAAAAAATTGGGAGCAACATGACTGAAGCAATTCTGACTGAGACTAAACCTACTAGCCCAACCCATACTGCACCAGAAATTAACTACCAGGTAGCAATGCCTCAGCCGAGTTCTCATCTGTTTGAGGTGACTCTGCGAATATCGGGTTGGCGATCGCCCGTACTAGATCTGAAAATGCCAGTCTGGACTCCCGGTTCTTACCTGGTGCGGGAATATGCCAGACATCTACAGGAGTTTGCCGCTGCTGCTGGTGATGAGAGTGCCTTAAGTTGGCGCAAGTTAAGCAAAAATCACTGGCAAATTGAGACGCCGGAAATTTCCGAGATTGTGGTCCACTACCGGATATTTGCGGCGGAATTGACGGTGCGGACAAATCACTTGGATGCTACTCACGGCTATTTCAACGGGGCGGCTTTATTCTTGAGGGTAGTAGGATGGGAGCAGACCCCCATGCAGGTGAAGATTTTATGTTCGCGTTCGCTTCCCAAGTCGGCATGGAAAGTAACAACAATGTTGCCTGCCGTGCGGGGCAAACCCGATACTTTCTGGGCAGCAGATTTTGATACTCTGGTAGATAGTCCTTTTGAAATTGGCACTCACCGCCTCTATCACTTTGAAGTCCTGGGAAAACCCCACGAACTGGCTATCTGGGGTGAGGGAAATGCTAATCCAGTGCAGATGATTCCCGATATCGAGAAAATAATTCAAGAGGAGGCTAGGCTTTTTGGAGGATTGCCATACGATCGCTACGTGTTTCTGCTACATATGGTATCCCAGGGCAGGGGAGGTCTGGAACATAAGCATGGCTGCTCCTTGATTTACAATCGCTTTGGGTTCCGCGATCGCTCTTCCTATCAGGAGTTCATGCAGTTGGTGGCCCACGAGTTCTTTCACCTATGGAATGTGAAGCGTCTCCGTCCCCAAGGGTTGGAAGTATTTGACTACGATCGGGAAAATTACACCCCTTGTTTGTGGTTTTGTGAAGGCACGACTAGCTACTACGATCTGGTGATGCCCATGCGGGCGGGAATTTATGACGTGCGGACTTTTTTGCAGGAACTGGGTAAGGAAATTAACCGCCTCCAGACAAGTCCGGGCCGTCTGGTACAACCGGCGAGCGAGTCGAGCTGGGATGCCTGGATTAAGTTGTATCGACGCCATGCTAATAGTGAAAATTCTCAGATTTCTTATTACTTAAAAGGAGAATTGGTGTCCCTGCTGCTGGATTTGCTGATTCGGGCCAGGCATAACGTTCCCAGGCAGAGCCGTGGGAACGAGGGGCGATCGCTGGATGATGTCATGCAGAAAATGTGGCAGGAGTTTGGCAAAAGGGAAATTGGCTTTACGGAGGCCCAGTTGCAGCAGGAGATCGAGTCCGTTGCGGGTGTAGAACTGGGAGATTTCTGGGGGCGCTACATTGATGGGACAGAGGAATTGCCTTTTGACCAATACTTGTCACCTTTTGGTTTGCGGCTAAAAAGGGATTGTGTAGATAAAGTTGGCGAGTCATTTCCCTACTTAGGTGTAAGAGCAAAAGCCGAAAATGGACGGGAGTTAATCAAATTTGTCGCCTCTGGTTCGCCAGCACAGCAGGCGGGGATCGATCATGGTGACGAGTTGTTAGCTATTGATGGCATTCGGGTAAAGGCAGAAGAGTTGAATGAGCGTTTGAAAGACTACAGTCCTGGGGATACCATTAAGTTGAGCGTTTTCCATGAAGATCGATTGCGCACGGAGTTGGTGACCCTGGGAGAACCACAACCCAACCGTTATCAGGTAGTGCCAGTAGAGCATCCAACTGATATTCAGGCACAAAACTTTACTGGGTGGTTAGGAGTGCCATTGTCCCAGGTGTTCGATTAAATCCCGTTCGTAGTAAGGACTAAAGTCCCAGAGTAAAGGAATTTTTTTTGACAATTTACAGAACATATGCATGGCTCCTTATGGTTATATTTATCTATATAATCAGTCGAATTTAGGACACGCAAGTAACATGTTATAAATTGACTAAGGAATGAGAATTTAATAAAGTGTCAAACCAGCGTAGCGCCACAGCCAGGTAAACTTTGATAAGATGTAGATGCCGTTATAGAAGCTTTAGAGGAAAGCATCTGAGATAATGGAAGAGTCTACACCAACTTTGTTTAGGGAAAATTGATTAAAGAGAGATTATGATGGAAAAAGGAGACTCTTGGCAAGCGGGGATTGAGATGTTGAAGCAAAATCGAGATAAACTAGAAGCTCAACTAGGAAAAGATCGAGTAGAGCGACTACTGTTTAATCTGGAAGAAATTAGCTTAGACATTACCAAATGTGTTAACCGCCTAATAGATTGTGCTAGTCAGGATGCTAAGTTAGAGGAGCTGTCAGAAATATTTGACTGGTTTCAATATGGTTCTATTCCTCATATTTTAGGACATCTGGAAACCATCGAAGAAATACTTGATAATCATCTGGTTGGCGAAGCTCGTGAAAGTCGAGTTCAGTTGGAAAATTGGGGATGATGACAATGCCTGCAAAAGATGTCTTTCACGAGCTTGTTAAAACTGCCCTTGAGCATGAAGGGTGGACAATTACTCACGATCCCTATCATATCGATTTAGGATTTGTCGATTTCTACATCGATCTCGGCGCAGAACGCTTAATTGCAGCAACAAGAGATGGCGAAAAAATTGCAGTAGAGATTAAAACGTTCCTGGCACCTTCAACTATTTCCGAGTTTCATACCGCCGTGGGTCAATTTATTAACTCTCGCATTGCTTTGGAAGACGAGGAAGCAGATCGACGGTTATATCTCGCCGTTCCATTAGATATTCACAAGCGCTTCTTCAAATATCCATTTATCCAAACAGTCATTCGCCGCAACCAGATTCCTTTACTGGTCTACAGCACAGAAAAGCAGGAGATCGTTCAATGGATAAACTAGATTTATATCGTCAATTAATTCAAGAATCATTACTTGAAAGAGCGAAATTACGTTCCCCAAACGATCCAGTTAAAAGTGAGACGGTTTTCGATAGAGAGGGCGATCGCTACCAACTTGTAAACTTGGGATGGAAAGATAGCAGCACGCGCATTTATGGTTGCGCATTGCACATTGATATCATTGAGGGTAAAATTTGGGTCCAACATGACGGAACTGAGGATGCAATTGCAGATCGGTTAGTTGCCAAGGGAGTGCCAAAACAAGATATCGTATTGGCATACCATGCACCGCACGTGCGCCAGTACACCGAGTTTGCTGTAGGTTGAAATTGTCCGTAACGGGTTTGCCCAGATAACTGACGATCGATATTCCTACTGTCCTGCTGCGTAACTCAATTGGACGAATATTGCTTTATAGCTTGACGAAGGTAACAGTCTGACTTGATAATAGCATATTATCCAACTATCCGACAGCAGTAGAAGATGACAACAGAAGCATCAACCCGCAAAGCTTGGGCAAAAGCCCTAGCACGACCGGCAACAGAATTTCCTCTGACTCAGCTACCCATCTTGGCCGGTGAAATTCCCCCGGGGTTGCGCGGTACTCCCTGATGCCCAATTTGTCCAAGGCTTTTACTGCTACTGCATCCACCATACGCGGATTATGATCTTTATGGTCGAGCCGCTGAACCAGGGTTTCAATTTCCCCACACCCATTCCATTCTCCGCGATGCTAGCCGCTGCGCTAACGCCCGGTCCCCACCCGATCGCCTTCCGAACCTCGCGTGCGGGGGGAGTTACGCCATATTTTGTCGCAGAAACCCGGTTTCTTGTCTGTCTGACTATATAACTACTTTTGACCCATCTCAAGTGATTCGGCAATTCTTTAATCTCAAATCTAAAATCCTTGCATTAGTATGAGGTTCTTAGATCTCGTGCTATAATAGCTGACAAAGCTATTTACAGACCGATGAAGATGAAATTAGACCGGATAACTAGCAATCCAGCGCGCATGAACGGACAACCCTGTATCCGCAATCTGCGCTTGACAGTTCGTCGGGTAATTGAATTGTTGGCCACCTACCCCGATCGGGAAGAATTATATCGAGAATTTCCCGAACTCGAAGATGAAGACATTCAGCAAGCTCTAATTTTTGCATCCACTTACTTAGACGATCGGATCGTAGAACTATCTCCAAGCTATGAAACTGTTGCTTGACCAAGGATTGCCACTTTCTGCATCTACTCTGTTGTGCGAAGCTGGGATTGATACCGTTCACGCCGAGGAGATTGGTTTATCAACAGCAGAAGATATAGAGATTATTCAGAGAGCACGAGAAGATGAGCGTATAGTTGTAACCTTAGATGCCGACTTTCATACTTTGTTAGCCTTTGGTGAAGCCACTTCTCCTTCGGTTATTCGTATCCGGATAGAAAGGTTACGCGCTCAAGCATTGACTGACTTGTTATTGACAGTCATTGATGCATGCAACTACGAACTGGAAAAAGGTGCAGCAGTCACCGTTGAAATAAGCCGCATTCGTGTTCGGAATCTCCCGTTATTAAGCTATAGCTAGCCTGGCTTTATCAAAGGGAACTTTGTGGCGATCGCGCATTCATCCCCAAACAGGGAAAGTAACCCAACTCCAGCAATTGCTAGACAGGGATTGCGAGTTCCCGATCGTCTCCCCCCAAGATGTGGGGGCTCATTACCGTTACATTTATTTGTCAGTATATCGGGATGGGGTGGATATTAGTCAGTGCGATTCGTTCAGGCAATAGCTTAGAACCAGTGAAAGCTTGGTTGGTTTCATTAGCCAATAACTTTGGTACT
>JACOMV010000054.1 GCA_014324065.1 Hormoscilla sp. SP12CHS1
GCCACGACGCCAAATCTGCCGATTTTTCGGGCCGTCCGCGGACCGTGGATGGCAGTAATGGAGGCCGCGTCAGGTTAAATCTGGATGGCGAAATTGAGGAGTCGGATGAGGTGAAAGTCTCACGTCCGGTTTTGAAGACGAGTCGGTCCGGTGACGGACTGGCTTAGTTTAATGTAATCTATTAGCAACAAATGAGTGAAAGGGAGAAATGTTGCCACCACAAGCAGAAAAAAAGATGCAAGCGTGGATCCGCAGTAGACATCTGATCTGTTCGGGAAACTTTTTTATCTTGGAAACGGTAGAATATCCAACAGTAGAAAAATTTTGGGAATGCGTAGAGAGTTTAGGAGGGACTTTAATAACAGTCCAACCAATAGACAAAAGATGGATAGGGGATCATAGAAAAGTGATTTTATATCAAGCGAAAGCGAGTTTACATACACCCCATCACGATTTAAAACAATACTGGTTCAAATATGGTGGTTTGAAGACAAGATTCGATCTACGTTGTTAACAGAGAAAGGGAGAGAAAAAGGAAATGATCGGCAGTTTTATTAACCCAGTAATAACTAAAGCATCGGCATTAGGTGTCAGCTTGTTTGAAGAGACAGACCCGATCAAGCTGTGGCAATCCAGTTCAGAAGCAGAAGTGGAGACGGTGATTCGGGCAGTATACAGGCAAGTGTTGGGGAATGCTCACGTGATGGAAAGTGAGCGGTTAACCATCCCGGAATCCCATCTGCGATCGGGGGAAATCAGCGTCCGAGATTTTGTCCGGGAAGTGGCGCTATCGGAAATGTACCTCTCCCGATTTTACTACAACTGTCCCCGCTACCGCTCGCTAGAGTTAAATTTCAAGCATTTGCTGGGTCGGGCCCCGGAAAGCTATGAAGAGATGTGTAATCACAGCAACATTTGGGATGAAGGTGGTTGGCAGGCAGAGATAGATTCCTATGTAGATAGTGAGGAATATCACGAGGCATTTGGGGAAAACAGAGTGCCGTTTTACCGGGGTTATAAAACTCAGACAGGCAAGCGGGTAGTTGGGTTTACCCATATATTCCAACTCTTGCGCGGTGCGGCCAGCAGCGATAAATCCAGTTTTGTGGGGACAAGGTCTCGGTTAAATCGGGCGATAGTCACCGATAAACCCAGCGTGATGATACCCCTTTCATCCTCCTATGGGGGACCGACTGATGTCAATAAACTTCTAGCTGATGTCCTAAACCTGAAGCAACCAGCAATCGCGCCATCAACAAATCTGCCAAAAATATACACGGAGTCTGAAGAAATAGCTCAATCCTGGCAAGGTCAATATCAATCATGGGAAGATCCAGAGCCAGTAGAGCTATGGCCACGCCGATCGGAAGCGGAAGTAGAAACGGTGATTCGGGCGGTATACAGGCAAGTTTTGGGGAATGCCCACGTGATGGAGAGTGAACGACTCACAGTCCCGGAATCACAGATAAAACTTGGGGAAATCAGCGTCCGTGAATTTGTCCGTCAGGTGGCCAAATCGGAGTTGTACAGGTCGCGGTTCTTCGACAACTGCCCCCGCTACCGGGCGATCGAGTTAAATTTCAAGCATCTGCTGGGTCGTGCCCCTGATGACTACTCGGAGACTTTCTATCACAGTAGCGTGCTGGATGCAGGCGGTTTTGAGGCGGAGATAGACTCCTATATCGATAGCGACGAGTACCAGGAGGCTTTTGGGGAAAACGTAGTGCCGTTTTACCGAGGCTACAAAACCCAGACTGGCAAAAGGCTGCTTGGGTTTACCAACATGTTCGGACTGTTGCCCAGCGTTTCGACTAGCGATAAAGCGGGTTTATCAGGAAATCAACCTCGGCTGAATCGGGCCCTGATTTACAATCATCCTACAGGCAAAGCCCCAGTCACGGATATCAATGCCTTGCTGGCTGAGGTGCTCAAGCCGAAGATCCAGCCCCAAGAAATTATCTCCAAAGCAGAACTGGCTCGCAAGCAAGCCTATCAAGCTTTGCAAAGCCAGTGTTCCGAACAAGAAACTGCGATCGCGACTTTACAACAACAGTTGGCAGAATTACGGGCAACTGCTACCATCGGAGCAGCCCAATTAAACAAGTGGAGCTTTGGAGGCTCTTACACCAATGGCGGTATGGGTGTAACCTATGGCCAACAACCAACGGTAACTGCCGCCCCACCAGAAAGTTATGAGGCTTTGCAACAGCGGTATGCAGCAGATCAAGAGACGATCGCCTCTTTACGCCTGAAAATCGCAGACCAGCAGCGCTTGGCCGCGATCGGATCGGCGCGATTGAATAAATGGCGCACCCGTTCTTTTTCCTAGATCGGTCTTTTATGAGAGCGGTCAGCAGTTTTTTCGCTGACCGCTAAGCAAAAATATATTTGGGAATGATACTAATAGGTAGTCCGAAGTCCGCAACAGCGCCGCGCTTTGTAGTAAATTACAAGCTGCGAGGCCTATAGCTACGCGAGATTCGGCTAGGATACCCGGATAACCAACAATCTCTGTATATTTCTGCAATTGTAAGTAGTCGAAGACAGATATAAGAGGAAAAGCAGAAAGGGACTTGTAGCAAGGACTTAGATAGGGTATACTAAAAAAAATAACAGAATTAGAGGTGGAGTCAATGGCAAAGAAAAGCCGTGGAGTTCTGGGGTTATATTCAGAGATAAAGGTCAAGCTGGGGATTTCAATGACGCCCACAGGCAGAAAGTTGCTGACTAAGATGGCCGAAAAGGCGGATTTATCCCGCTCGGAAATGGTAGAGCAGATCGCAAGAGGGTGTATCTCGATCGAGAGTGCTTCGGGAAAAATGGCGATAATGCTAAAGGAGGTGGTTGAAAATCAAGCTCTAACAAATGCAGAAATAGAACAGCTGGGCATGGAGTTTCAGGTGGTCGATAGTGAATTGTCCAGTCCAGTGGAGGATGAGACAGGGTCTGAGGTGCAGTTAGAAAGTTCTCAAGCACAAGCACAGTTGATTGTAGATTTACAACAACAGATAAAGGAGTTGGAAGCAGCTCTAGCAACTAAGAACGAGGAGATGGTGCCGTTAGAAAATTATGAATCATTGCGGCAAGAGTCGGCAGCACAAGCAACTCAGATAGAGGAGTTAGAAACAAAGCTAGCAGAATGGTCAGATCGGGTGCCGCGCTCAGAATATGAAACATCGCAGCAGGAGGAGGCAGCACAAGCAAGTCAGATAATAGAAGAGTTGCACTCCAGGATAGAGGAATTGTCATCTCGGGTGCCAGTCTCAGAATATTCCTCATTGCAGGAGTCGTCAGCAGCATTATCAGAGGAGATCGCCTCCCTGAAAGCTCAACTGAAGGCATCCGAGGAGATGATGGCCTCTCAGAAAGAGCGGACAGTGCCGTTAGAGGAATATTCCTCATTGCAGCAGCAGGAGGCAGCACAAGCAAAGGCGGTAGCTTCCTTAGAACAACAGATAACGGAGTTGCAATATCGCGTGCCGTTAGAGCAATATGAATCAGTGCGGCAGGACTCGGCAGCACAAGCAAAGGTGGTGGCAGAGTTACAACAACAGCTGAGTGAGTTGCAAGAACATAGTATGGACACAGAGAATGGGGAGACTGTGTCGTTACAGAGATATGAATCAGTGCGGCAAGAGTCGGAAGCAAAAGCAAAGGTGGTGGCAGAGTTACAACAACAGATTAAGGAGTTGCTGCAAGATCGCGTGCCGTTATCTACATATGAACATGTGCGGCAAAAAGTTGCAGAACAATCAACTCAGATCGCCCGATTAGAAAAAAAGATTAGTCAATATCGGGTGCCCTTAAACAATTATGAAGCGTTGCACCAGGAGTCCCGATCGCAAGCAAGTCAGATGGCCCAGTTACAACAACAGATATGCGAGCTGCAAGGACGGGTATCATTAGAAAAATATGAATCTTTGCGGCAACAGTCGGAACAAAAAGAACGGGCGATCGCCGCAATGCAACAACAGATTCGGTTATTGTCCGATCGGGTGTCCAAAGAGGAATATGAATCTTTGCGGCAGTCTACCGTTCCGGAAAAATCGGACAAACAAGCCAAGGTGGTGGCGCAACTGCAACAACAGCTTAACGGTTTGCAAGGTAATACAACTCAGACCAATGGAAATGGGCCGTTAGAGAGTTACGCATCTTTGCTACAGCAGTCTCAAGAACAGGCAAAGTTGATTGCCACCCTACAGCAAAAAGTTGCCGAGTTGCAGTCAACTTCCAGAATTGGAGAAGCTCATTTAAATAAGTGGCGTCAGCGCAATTTTTAGTCTGTCTGAAAGTTGAGAAACCAGGTAACTCCTGCGAAACCTGGTTTCTGGGCCTCCAGTTGAGGTCTAGCTGGATGCTTTGGATTTAAACTGGGTAACTTGCTCTAGGCGAGATAAAGCACTGGTAGCTGATTCCCGAATATAGGGGTCAGCTGCTTCATTATTGGCAAGAGGGGATAGCACTTCAGCAGCTTTAGAGTCTCCCAGGGATCCGAGGGCATTAATCACCGCGACTTGGAGAGCAATATCATCGATAGTCATTGCATCGACGAGAATATCCAAGGCGGGTGGACCCACAGTGCCCAGTGCGCCCACTGCGGAGATTTTTACTACTGGGTTGGGGTCTTTTAGGGCTGTTTGCAAACCCGCAAGGGCTTCTTTTGGGAAGTTCTCTTCGGGAAAATTGAGGGCGATCGCCGCCAGGGCTTTAGCGCAGCTAGCCCTGACTTTTTCATGGTCACTGCTTGTCAGTTGTTCTACCAATGTAGGGACAGCATCCAAACCAATAAGACCCAAAGCTTGCACGGCTGCCCGCCGGTAGACCACGTCTTCATCCGACAAAATTCCCATCAGTCGAGGAATAGTATCGGCAGTCCTTTCGGAGGCAATTTGGCGCATTGCTCTTTCTCGCAGTCTCGGACTCTTATGTTTCAGTTGTTGATACAAATCTTCTGCCGTCATATTATTGTGAGGTAATTTGTGACTTTATCGTTTCTAAGCGTAAACTTGACCATGTAGAGAGTCGGTCAATAAACCGGGTTCTGGTTCCTATTCTCAGAGCATTGATATCTCGTTGATAGCGGCACAATAAACCGGGTTTCTTGCTTCTACTCGACGCTCTAGTATTATCCAATCTGTCCAGTCTCAATTGCTTCTAATAGTGCATCTACTACCTCTGGTTGACCTCTGTGCAAATAAAACAGAGGTGCATTGCCTCCAAAGTCGGGATGGGGTAAAGTTAACCAGAGGCGAACATGCTTCCTAGATCTGCCTAGAAGATTGTGTAGTCGTATAATAACGCTTCTGCAATCATCGGTAAGATTAAATTCAGGGCAGGCTTGGGATTCCCCAACATCATCTGTTTTTATTTCCCGATCGCGCAGCGACTGCGCAGCAGTATCGTCAGCATTCATGTCGTCCTTCGTCCTCATCTCTTGGTTGGGTTTCGTGCCCTACCCAACCTACGAATCTAATTTGCCTCCGTTCTGGTACGATTGAAGGCAATCATCTCTTCTAAGTCCGATCGCCCCACGCAGCGGCGTTCCGAGCAATAGGCCATCAGGTTCACCCCATTCATCATCCTGACGCTACTAACGCGCACCCGAAAGTCATCGGTGATAAACCAGCAGCGTTCCTGACCTTGGTTTCTTTCATATTCAGTGTCAATCGTCAATATCCCATCCGAGGCAAAATGGTATCGACCCACTACCGGAATGCCTTCTACATAGCCACGGTTACGCAGGAAGAACCCCGTGCGACTATTCTCAGGATTGGGAATGTCAACCAGAATTGCGGCATAATTGGGGTTAGGTTCGGATAAGTCTAGGTTGTCCTGCCAGCCAAAACTCGCACCACCAGCAGCTCTAGCTAGATCCACCTTTTGCTCTGCGCAAATTTCCTTGACTCTGGAGTCGTCCCGATCGAACACTTGAATAATCAGATTAGATTTCCCTGACTCATCCGCCATAGAGTCAAAGTGATGGACTGTGCGCTCGGAAAACCAGATTCCTTCACTTTTTCTAAAGAAATCCATCATGGTCATTGGCGGTGTTAGCAGCATAGTTGATTGTTAGTTGTCAGTGGGCAATTCATAGGGCGGGCGTCTCGCCTGCCCTATGAAGGCGAAGGCATGTTAACCTACAATTTACTCAATATACCAATCTTAAGCATGCAGTCAATGGGAAAGAGCGATCGCACCGGGTTGAATGTAACTCCTGCCGAGATGATATCAGCCCTCAAACCAGGTGCCAATCTTGCTGGTGCTGACTTAGAGGGGATGGAGTTGATGAGGATGGATTTATCCGGTGTAGATTTGAGCAAAGCGAATCTACACAAAGCTAACCTAATTGGAGCTAACCTGAGTGGGGCCAACCTGTCTGAGGCGAACCTCAGGGGTGCGGATCTCAGAGGGGCCAACCTGCGCAGAGCTAACCTGAGTGGGGCCAACTTGCAAGAGACTTTCTTAAACCGGGCCCAATTGCAGCAGGTCAATCTGACCGGTGCTAATCTGGAACTCTCCAAGCTGCAACTAGCTTACTACGATCGCGAGACAATTTGGCCAGAAGGATTTGCTTATAAAAGTTCTGGAGCAGTGGGTCCAAAAGCCAATCTACCTGGGGCTTTTCTGAACACGGCGCTTCTGAGGGGAGTAGATCTGCGAGGTGCTAACCTGCGGGGTGCTTACTTGAGTGGAGCTGATTTGGCTGGAGCTAATTTAGAGGGAGCGGCATTGAGTGGGGCCAACCTCCAGAAAGCCTATCTTACAGGGGCTTGTTTGCGTTCCGCTCGATTAAATGGTGCTGAGTTGCAGTTTGCCGATCTGCGGGCTGCTGACTTGACCGGAGCCAGTTTAGAACATATACAGAGTATCGCTGGAGCTGATTTTACCCTGGCTCAAGGGCTGAGTGAGTCCGATCGGGCCATGCTTTGCGCCCATCCAGGGCAAGAGTTGGGCACTTGGAATCCTTTCACTCGCAATAATACTGCCCAGAGTCTCGGCTGTTCCCCGATCGCTGACAAATGAACAACAACAATGAGGGGACTCCCGAGCAAATAGCTTTACCACAGCAGGCAAAGCCACTTGGCTAAGAGACCCCTCATTTTGAAAGAGTATTAAACTCGATGATACGTTAAATCTGACTAGGACATGGAATTAATCACATAGTCCAGATAACCCCGGTATTCAACCAAGGCTTGGGCAGACATGTCGCGAGGAGCACAACCCCGATCGCGCAGGAAAGTCAACCCAGTGATATAGGTAGCCGTATCGATGCCCAAAGATTTGTAGACTTCGCGGGCACCTGCAATCCCCCACTCATCCAAGGGACCGGTACCGCCAACTACCAAGCAGTAGTTAATCAAACGCAAGTAGTGAACGATGTCCCGCTTGCACTTTGCCTTTTGAGTGCTAGCATCAATGTCCCGACCGCTGCCATTGGGGAACTTCTTATAGATAGCATCGACAGCTTCTTGAGCAACAGCATCGTAGTTACCAGCCAGTTTTTCTGCTGCTTCCATCCGGGCCGCAGCACGTTGCAGGCTGCCTTGAACTGACTCTAGGTCGGAAGCGCTGGGGAACCGACCCCCCAGATCGGCAGCAGCAACAGTCGAAGTCAACACTGATTTCATACTTGAGATATCTCCTGTTTTAATAAATTTTGGCCAAAGTTTCCGTGCGAACACGGCTACGCCTGCGCGAAAAGGATAGACTAGCTAATTGCAGCACTTACCGCATCGAAGTAGCCAGCAACTTCAGATGCCAAAGACGAGCAATCACCAGCCGTTACAGATTCTTTGCGTTGGGAAGCAGTGTTAGTAACAAAAGCAACAGCCGCGGCCTTCATGATGGCGACAGCGCGAGATGCATTACCAGTAGGAACACCCAGAGCCGCATAGGTTTCCTTTAGACCGTTCAAGCACCGGTCATTCAGCACCGAAGCATCTCCAGTCAACAGGGCGTAGCAGATATAGCGGAGGATGATTTCGCCATCCCGCAGGCAAGCAGCCATTTTGCGGTTGGTGTATACGCCGCCACCTGGTTCAGTCAAGCCCGTGTTTTCGCAGATGATGCCGGCGACTGCATCAGTGACGATGCAGCTTGCATTGCTGGCGATAAAGTTGACAGCGTCGAGGCGCTTGTTACCGTCGGCAACAAAGGCCTTCAGGGAACCCAGGTCTTCGCCACCTACAAAAGAACCGGAAGCATCGGCTGCTACTACAGCTTTGGAAAAAGCGTCAAGCATTTAGATCTCCTTATGAATAACAAGGACCGTTAGTTTGGACTGGTCGGTCAGTGCTTAACCAACCTGCAACCGAAGATAAGGAATCAGGGTACCCCTGTCTACTTTGTGAGAAACAAAGTCACAAAACTTAAAATAATCCGTGCCGACCCGATCTCACCTAACCAGTTCGTAGTGCTGCCCAGAAGGAGAAGATCGTAGAATCACTCGCATGCGCTGCGCGCACGCTACGCGATCGAAGCATACCCACCCCATTGGTAAGTCGCTAACTGAGATTACCCGTTGGTTTGTGCCGGGCCATATCTTTAATCCGTGCCTACGCTACCGCTAGTTTTGACCTGATTTCCCTCGATTATAATATCCAAGGTGAACAGGAAGGAGACGCTGCGCGAAAAATCGCAGAAACACCCAATCGGGATGCCCGGATTATCATTCATTCTATGAATCCCAAAGGTGCAGCCTTGATTTCGAGTATCCTGCCTGATGCGGTCGCCTTCCCAGTTAATAAAACGATCGCATCCAATGCGCGCTTTAAGCGGCTGAGGGAAGGGCTCGCGCGTTGGTCTGGCCTTTGATTGGCAGTTATAAAACCCAGGCCACACACAACCCTGCCTTAACATGCAATACAGGCCCTGGGGCACGGCGTCAACGCACCCGGTGCCAGAGCAATGCCGGAAATGCTCCCTCCCGGTTATCTCGTAGTTAGCCGTGCCCGTACAGTTGAGTATAGTAGAATAGCGAATCAACCATGGAGGATTTATGTCGATCCAGAAAATCATGCAAGAACTACAAGACATCCCAGAAGAGAAGCTTACAGAAATTTATGACCTGATTCACTACTTCCGTTTGGGCTTGAGTCAAGAAAGTACCCAACCCCAAGGGGCGATCGCAGTCGAACCGCGCACCCCCGGACTCCTCACCGGACAACACCGTTCCGGAAAAATCGGAGACGCATTCTTTGAACCCCTACCAGAGGAGGAACTTCAGCAATGGGAATAAGCTACCCTGACGATCTCATTCTCGGCCTTCAGCGCGTCCGCATTCTCTAATTGGGTTATCATTTTTCTTTTGCCACTGAGTTTCGTTCTTTGCAAAATTCCATAACATCTTTAAATACTCTGTGTCTGTTGTACTACCACCATTATCTCCATCATGACAACCTGTTATTCTGCAAGTCCAATCCTGAGAAGTATGTGCAAAGCCATAACGTTTCTCAGGATTCTCAGCAACACATTCTTTTTGACAAAATAATGCGTAATCCCAGCAACCACCATCTTGAATATGCGGATATATATCTTGATTTAACCATCCTATAGCAGGAATATCATATCCAGTAATCCATAAAGCCTACCGCAATACTTTCTGCCAAAAGGTGCTGGCAAAACAGCCAAAAGCATTTTGGCTGTAGCATTACCTAGTTCTTTGGGTTCCAGTTTGTGAAGCCCGCCCCCATATACTCGACCCTCACCTGCCAAGATTTCTGGGGATATCTCCTGGAGACCTTGCCACACAACTTTGACAAGCTGCCGATTTATGTTGAGGATTTTCTCCAGGTTGGGTTTTGGGTAAAGCATCAGATACACGTTGGCTGCTGTCGCCCGGCTGTGATTCAATATAAATCGGAATGTGAGACCAGTTTTTTTTCGCCCCATCTATGGGGCTTATCCGCGTTTACTGCCATAATCAACCTATTCTATCAAGCCTGTACAATAAGGTGGGCGGTGCCTAAAGGTGGGCGGTGCCCACCCTAGGGCCTCTCAAAGGTGCCCACCCTACTTCTCGATCGCCTCCTGCAACCCATTGATCAATCGTTTATTTTCGGTGCGCGTGCCCACTGCTGTTCTAAAATAGTACTCATCCAACCCTGGTTTACCACCGAAGTCCGCGACAAAGATATTTTTCTCTTGCAGGGCCCCCACTAAATCCTTGGAGGTTATTCCTAGGGGTTCCGTTCTCACGAACAAAAAGTTCGTTGCTGAGGGATAGACGATGAAACCTAACTGTTGCAGTGCTTTTCCTAACTTGCCTCTTTCCTGCCGAATTTGATCCAGGTTGGCCTCGACGTAGGAGATTTCTTCTAAGGCTGCGATCGCCCCCACCAGGGCCAGTTTACTGACCGGGAACAGTTGGGCGGCGCGAGAGAGATAATCGACGATAACTTCGTTAGCAATAGCATATCCCACTCTCAGCCCTGCCAAGCCGAAGCTTTTCGAGAAACTGCGCAATACAATCAGATGGGGATATTTATCTACCAAGTCCGCTACTGTTTCCTGACAGATTTCATAGTAGCACTCATCTACTACTACCATGCAGTCCGCGCGATCGGCCCGCGGACGGTCCGAAAAATCGAGGATCTGAATAATCGTCTCCCGCGCCACCAGGTTAGCGGTGGGATTATTGGGGTTGGCAATAAATAGCACCTTCGTTTGGGGCGTAACTTTCTGCAACAGCGCCTCCACATCCAGGCCAAAATCTGCCGTTCTCTGAACAAACATCGGACGGGCATTGATAATTTCTGTGGAACTCCAGTAGACGAAAAAGGTCGGAACTGGCAGCAATACTTCCTCTCCGGGTTGCACAAAGGTTTTCACAATCAGTTCGATCAGGTCATCGGAACCATTGCCAATGATAATCTGTTCGGGCTTCCCTTTGGTATACTTAGCTAAGGCACCTCGCAGTTCGCCCCCCAGTATATCAGGATAGCGGTTGATCGTCCGCGCCGCCGAGGCAATCGCCTCTATTACATGGGGAGAGGGCGGATAAGGTAACTCTCCCTTATCCAGACGAATAGCATTATCTGCTTTGGGCGATCCCGCCACCTTGGGACTTAAAGATTTAACGTGTTGGTTAACCATATCCTTCCTTTCTTGTAACCCTAGGGCATCGGTCGATAAATCTGGTTCCTTTTCGGGCAATGCTGATGAAACTTCTTCTGTTGTCGAAACCTCCTGGCTGAGACTTCTTGACCTATGTTCTAGCCATTCTGGCAGTTCTACTATACTGTTGAGAATAGCATCACAGCCCAACTCAGCAAACTTGCGCCGCTTATTTTCTCTCGCCTCCCCGGTGGCAAAACCCGTCAGTACCCCGATCGCCATACATCCAGCGCCTTTAGCAGCAACCACATCGCTGGCAGCATCACCTATATATGCAGCATACTTGTGGTCTGACTGCTGATATTCGGAATTACACAAAGCTTCCACATTGATATAGGGATCCATTGCCTTTAGTACCACAAATGGATGGGGTTTGCCCAACTTCACCCTTTTCCCCTTTTGCGACATTAGGGACTCAGCTGCTAACACTTCATCATAGGTGACAATGCGCTTGGGGTCAAAATATTCTAGCAGTCCCAATGCTTGCAGCGGCCCGATGGCTTCCGTCCGGGGCCTGCCTGTGGCGATCGCCAAACTATAGCGACAACACAATTCTTTGAGTGTTGCCTCAATTTTACTTAATTCTAGTACCGTTTCATCATCTAGCAGTTGATAATCTTTTTTCCCTTCATACCACTCTTGGAAATTACCATAGCATAGTTGCCATATATCTCCTTTCGGTGCCAATGCCGGGACATTCACCCCCAAACGCCGATCGATAAACTCCCCTAGATATTCTAGCACGGCATTGCCCGTTAGGGATTCTGTTTCCTGCCAAAACTCAGCAATTATCCCCTCGCTGATTTTAGAATTATATCCCCGATCGCGCAACTTCCCACCTAACTGCTGTAATTTTTCCCATACCGGGGCATTTTTGAGTATTTCCCGCCAACCATCTGGTTCCACCTTATTTAATTCGCTCAATATTCCCACCAAGTGCAGACAAAAGACAAAGAATGTCAGGTCCCAGTTGGAATTAATCGCGCGACTTTTCAGTTCATAAATAAAACTACTGGGGATAACCTGTTCGCCCATTTCTTGCAATACCTTGGACAAGTCAGTCTCCGAACCAAAATAGTTATTCATGCCTAAATATTCTTGACTATAAATCAGTTCCCATACAGTCAGTATGGCCGTATTCCAATATTTTTTCTCGCTAGTAATGACGCCATCCAGGTCAAAAATAAAAATCCTGAGTCGATCTGTATTGTCCACCTTTATCCTTCCTAATATCACTTTAAAGTTCGTATCCCGTTCGCATCCGGTTCGTAGTAAAGACTTTAGTCTTTCCCCGTTCGTAGTAAAGACTTTAGTCTTTCCGCCCCACCTTAAGGATGTTGAGGACTTTAGTCCTCACTACGAACCCAGTTCAGTATCCAGTAAACTCTTCATACTACCCGAACTGGTGCTACCCATCTCCACAGACATAGCCAAACCTAGCAGCGTTATTTCCGGGGGGAATTTTTTTACATCACTCAGGTTCATTGTCAGGAACGGACAGCAAAACAGAGCTAATTTCAAATATTCCCGCCAATTTTCCTCCAGCATACATCGAGATGAAAGTTCGCCTAACAGGGGTTTGAGCACTCGTTCTAGCTTCGATAGCAGCAGGGCCACCCGCACTGGCGAGGGGACAAAATCATGTTCTACCATCATGGTATCACCTTTTATTTCCCAGCGGATAGACAGACTCTCGGCAATTTCCCTTGGATAATACATCCAGATAGCGAAGACATTGTGAAACAGGGGCTTGATCAGGTCCAGCAAGGGCGAGTGGCGACCCGCAAATGCCGGATCGAAGTATACCATAGAACCGAGATCGACATCTATAAACAGATTACCATTATGGGCGTCACCATGTCCGACGATCGAGACCGATTTTTCTGCGCGTAGCCGTGTTCGGGATGGTTCCAAGAGTCCGATCGCCTGCTGCACCAGTTGTCCTAGAGTATCTTGATATTGTATACCATTAATGTTCCACTGCATTGATGCCAGACTATTATAATTTATTTTACCGCCTGGCAGGAATAGATCGGTCCCTTGATAGAAGTTAGCGAAGCGCCCCCCCGTGAGTCTGTGGTAGAATAGCTGATGGATGGGCGATCGCTCCGCGAAAAATCGGGCATGTTCTGCTTTCTCCAAGGGTTGCAGGGTTTGCAGATAAATTTCCCACAGTTGTGCGTCAGCTTTTTCTTGTATAGATATAACCTGATCGGCATCTGTTCTGCGACCCATTTCCAGGTCGCGGATAACATTAAACATCGAAGGAGTCTCGAAGAACTCATAAATCAATAGCTGCTTTCCCCATTCCGTGGAACTATGTATGGGTTGAATTACCGGATAACCCGCCTCGGCCAGAATCGTGGAATTGTAATATTCGTTAATAATGCTTTGGGGTTCCACATGGGTTTTGAAGAAATATTTGGTCCCATCTGCTGTAGTTATCAACCCATTCAGGGAGTTGAGGGAGACAGCTAAGGGACGTATCTGCACCGTTTCCACCTGAAAATCCAGGTTAGCGATGATAAATTCCTTCAGCAATGCGTTGGCCGCTTCTAGGTCTGCGAACTGGAGATCCTGGATCTGCTGTAACTCCCGATCTGACAATTTTTCCTCCCGATCTATTCGATCCTAGTTTACTGGCATGTTCTTCATTCCTTCTTTTCCTATCGTAACCCCAAAGCTGACTCCTGTCAAGCTTTTTCTGCACCTCTCCTATTTTAACTGCTAGTCTGAAATTGAGCCAATAACCAGGTGACTACCCGGGACTGGTTACCAGCAAGATTGCGCTGTAATGCTTCTGCAAGTAAGGCCATAGAAAAACCCGGCAAAACTTGAGATTCTGTAATCCGCCTACTGCCATTATTATTGATGCTAAAGGCTGTTACCTCTGCTTGCTGCACGTCTGTTACCCAATATTCTGGTATTTCTAAGTCTTCGTACAGGATTCGTTTGCGCCCCAAGTCGTCCGCCAGGGTTGTTTTTCCCAGTTCGATCGCCAAATCAGGCGGCGGATAGCGATCCAAGTCGATGATATTCGTCCCTCGGGGCACGATCGCGACTCGATCGCCTATATAATAAGACAAATCTGGCTGCACCTCGATTTTTCGCGCTGCGATCGCCCCCGTTCTTCTATAGGTACAATTAGTCAGTTAGCGGAATGTTGCTGATGCCAGCAAAGAAAGTTATTACAAAGCTAACGATCGCTGCGCGAAAAATCGAGTTATCGCTAGCATGGTCGTGTCCTACTGGTGCCATTTCAATTCTCAACTGTCCTCGATGATAATAGCCTTTAGCTTTTTTATACAATGGGTCTTCTATACTCTGGACGTACTCATCCCAAGTTCCTGTCACCTATTGGTCCGTTGGTATTTGAGTTTGGATCTTACTCATAGCTGTTAGTGTGTTGGTTTCCAAGTTCCATGAAATCCCATCGGCACCACCCTAGGCAATTATAGTTTGCAGACGGGTTCGTCATCCATCCTTTCACTATCGTAAACCCAAACCTCACTCCTGTCAACCCCGCCGTCATAGATAACTGTCAACACCCATCCTTGCTTAGTATTCCGGGCATCCGGGACATAAATGGGTTCGGTGGGATAGCGATTTTCTCCCAAGTCGTGCGATTCGTTCAGGTATAAACTGTAACCAGTGAAAGCCTGGCTGGTCTCATAAGCTAGCAACTTTGGTA
>JACOMV010000055.1 GCA_014324065.1 Hormoscilla sp. SP12CHS1
GGGTTCCACTTGCCTGACTTTTTGCCGGTGGGTTGACGCTGGCAGGGCAATCCGCCATTCCAGATTCTCTAAATAATATTCCTCTAGGGGGGAGAGTTCCTCTACATAGGACATCTCGATCAGATAACCGTTGGAAATGGCGTAATGTCGAGCTTGATTGTAGTAGTAATGCAGGGGATGGATGAAGGTGCGATCGCGCCATGTTAACTGGTAAGATGGTTCGGAGTTGGGTTCATCCCGAATGTAAGGCTCCTCGCCAGCATAGGCCACATAGAGAATTTCTGCTTCTGTGTCTGGCCCTCTGTGAAATGTCAGAGCTGTCGGACTTTCAAAAGGGGTGAGGACGCTAAAGATAATTTCCCCAGTCCCCCGGTCCAAGCAGAAGACTGTTTGCTCCTCCCGGTCCGCCACCCAGAGTTCTTCTCCTTTGATGGTGATATTCTCTACTCCCACCCCTGGCGCTCTGATCCTGGTGATCTCCGACGTCCTGTTGCGGTCAAATATGAGGATGTAGGCCAACTGCCGACATGTGACATATACTATTGACTCCAATACCGCTACGCCATTGACCTCATAGGGTAAAGTTGTAAATACCTTGGGTGTCAGATCCCCCCAGTCGCAGTAATACACGCTCTCGTCGAGAGCGAACCATAGGGTCTTCTCCCAAATGGCCAACCCTGTGCCGTACTGGAAGTGGGGGTAATGATAAGGGTTGAGGATAATGGCATTGTCCCTCGCCCTATCTATCTGTAGCAGATACCCTCGCACTGAGTCTAGGGCCACCAGCAAGTCGCCATCGGACGCTAGACCCTGCAATGCGTATACTCCTATGGGTCTAATGGTGCGACGCCACTGTGTGGTAAGTTTTTCGGGTACAATTGAACTGAGGGGATCTTTAATATCTGACATCTTCTAAATTGCTTTTTTTGCTATTCGTTTGTTTCTACCCTAGGATTAGTCTGGGACCGAGATGGGTTTGCAGCATAGTATTACATCCTCAACAATAGGCTATAGTATAGCAGATAACGTTTCATCAGATAATTGCCCGAGATTATACTAAGTAGTCTGACATAAGTTTTATGTACTGTGTCAAATTTTGTTAAACTAGCTTAAACCACTTGTCTGGCTTTCGGGCTATTATACTGACAAGTGACAACTTCCCGACAGGCGAGACACCTGTCGGGAGCGGGTGCATCCAAGATTTGGGGGAATAAGGCATCAGGAGATGTTATTCGGCTCGCTCACGATCCCTCCGTCGCCCCCCTGTTACCTGCGCGCGAGTTATCCTTCCCCCAACAAGAGGATACGTCGGGAGCAACTAATACCGATGCAGGAGTTACGCTTCTTGAACTTTTATACCGATCTGGGCACCATCCGGTGTCCACCCGATAGTAAGTGCTGGTCAGGGCTTCGATCGACTATGATATAAAGGCAAGCATGACTTTTGGGAAGCTTCCAGACCTCACCCTACTACAGATATTATGACTGGCGAACTCATGGGCACTACTGGCTCAAAAAACGATGGCGGGATAACAATTCCTGCCAGTCTTATCTGGCGGAAGATACTCATTTGCAAGGCGAAAAATGTGTTCTCAAGAAACTCCAATTAGAGGATCCAGTATTATCCTCTAGGCTTATTGGTGCTCGTGATTTTGTTTAGTTACGGTAACGCCGTTGTTCTCACGCTTTAGCGTTTACTACGAACGGCA
The DNA here is from genome assembly GCA_014324065.1 of Hormoscilla sp. SP12CHS1. GTDB lineage: Bacteria > Cyanobacteriota > Cyanobacteriia > Cyanobacteriales > Desertifilaceae > Hormoscilla. Next base: position 1,710 of record JACOMV010000055.1, read on the forward strand.
AACGCTAAGAGGCACGCGGAGGGAACCCTCCGCTGCCAGGCTTCATAATAATTTTCAATCATCTTCTCTCCCGAGAAGAGCTATTATTTCCGATCGAGTAATACCACAGCATAAGCTGCTATTCCCTCTTCTCGTCCCACAGGTCCTAACTTCTCATTAGTAGTAGCTTTGATGCCAATTTGGTCCGGTTTGACTGCCAGAACACCTGCCAGGCGATCGCGCATCTGGGCAATATGGGGCTTAAGTTTCGGACGTTCCGCCACCACCACCGAGTCAATATTTCCCACCTGCCAGCCCTCATCGACAATTAACTGATTTACCTGCTCGAGCAAAACCAGACTATCAGCCCCCGCCCACTGGGGGTCAGAAGGAGGAAAATAATGACCAATATCTCCCAGACTCAAAGCCCCCAGCATCCCGTCCATAATTGTATGGGTCAGGACATCAGCATCAGAATGTCCCAGCAGTCCCAACTCATGGGGAATATTCACCCCTCCCAGAATCAGCGGGCGTCCCTCACCCAGCTGATGGATATCGTAGCCGTTGCCAATTCTGATATTCATTCAGTTATCTTTTCCCTCAAGCAAAACCTAGTTTAATTTTACAATGCCCAGTTACCAGTGAAAATTGCGAATTGCGAATTAAAAATGGCGAATGGCGAATGACGAATTGAAAATGGCGCAATTCTGAATTTTATCTCAATTTTCAATTTTCAATTCTCAATTCTCAATTCTCAATTTTCGATTGTTCGGAATCAACCGTGCCGTAGTAGCGCCGATCGTAAAATAAAGAGAGTAACTCACCATCAAAAACTATCATGGGCAAAGTCGTAACCACCCTGACCATCACCAACCGCGCCGACCAATCCGCCGCAGCACGAGGCTTGATCCCTGAAGCACAAATCCGCTCGATCGCCCTAGACAACGTACTCATCGATACCGGTGCTACCACCCTCTGCCTGCCCCCGCAGGCGATCTCCCAACTGGGTCTCGATCTCCTGAAAGAAGTTGATGTCATCACCGCCGCAGGACTTAAGAAAGCCAGAATCTTCCAAGACGCTAAAATTTCCTTACTGGGACGAGAAGGTACCTTTGAATGCTTGGAACTACCCGGACAAGGAGATGCCTTATTAGGAGTGATTCCTCTAGAAGCTCTTGGTATCGAACTGGACCTGCGCAACCATCAACTGAAAGTCCTCCCCACCGAATCGAATCAAACTTATCTGACCCTCGTTACCAGGCGGGAGCCTGGTAACGCTAACTTAAGGTTGGTCCTGCACGAGGGCCTCAGAACCAGATTTTTCCAACCAAGCAGCATATATATCTGGACGCCGTTGGCGGGTGCGTTCCAGCTGCTGCTGATATCGCCAGCGCTCAATCTGGCCATGATGTCCTGAGAGCAAGACATCCGGGACTTTCCATCCCCGAAACTCAGCTGGTCTGGTATACTGGGGATAATCTAGCAATCCCGACTCAAAGCTCTCAGCCTTGAGGGATTCTGACTTGCCCACCGTCCCGGGTAACAACCGGACCACGCCATTAACGATCGCTAGTGCCGGTATTTCCCCACAAGTCAGGACAAAATCCCCCAAAGACACCTCGCGGGTGACTAGATGTAGCACTCGCTCATCGAAGCCTTCGTAATTACCGCAGAGGATTATCAACTGATCGTAAACACTCGCCCATTCCTTCAACAAGTGCTGAGTTAGGGTTTGACCTTGGGGCGTCATCAGGATAATATCTCTTTGGGGCAACTCCGGTAGGGACTCCACCGCAGCAAAGACTGGTTCTGGTTTGAGCAGCATGCCAACGCCGCCGCCATAGGGCGTGTCATCCACTTGGCGATGGTTATCGGTGGTAAAATCCCTAATATTGACCAACTTGACTTGCGCGATATTTTTCGCTAGGGCCTTACCCAGCAGTCCAGAACTGAGGGGCGAGGTGAAAAAATCTGGAAATAAGGTGACAAGATCGAATCTCACAGTAAGGTCACTTGACAAGCAGGATGTCTTATTCTATTCATAATAGGTCATACTTAGCAGAGGAGTTGTCGATCGTGTCCGATTTTACGGTCCGCGGACCGTGAGCGCCCACCCATGTCGAAGCGATGTGCGATGCGCAGTGCGATTAGCGCGCGGCAGAGCACATCGAGAGTAGGCGAACGACAGGGTGGGCGTCTCTGGACACGACCCTACGATGCGCGAGGGACGCGCCTTACGCACTGTCCCTCGCGCAGGCTCCCGGACCCCCCCCGCTGCCCGCGCTCGTCCCCAATATGGCTTCTCCGATGTCACTGGACAAGGGTGTAAAAATAGAATATCACCCTTGTCCAGTGACATCGGCAGCGTTCCCAGGCGGAGCCAGGGAACGAGGATCCATACCTGGACTTTGGAGACAGGCAGGAAAAATTAGCTCTCCAAGATGGGACCACCTCACGTTCCCAGGCCGTCCCCAGGGAACGAGGTGGAAAATTATTGATAATTGTTTAACTAATTGTCAGCTCATAGCACTCGGACGGCGCTCGCGTTCCCAGGCTCCGCCTGGGAACGCGGCGATATAAGAAGAAAACTCAGGAGGCTGTTTGCTTGAAGGTACCACGGACAAAGACAATGTTGCAGATGAAATCGCAATCCCACCCGCAGCAAGTGAAAGAACCCCAAGGCCAACAGACGAAAACAGCCATCATGATCATAGGTGGTGCAGAAGATAAAGTGCATGGCAGGGAGATACTACATACTTTTTTTGCTCGTGCTGGCTCAAGGGCGGCGAAAATAGCGATAGTGCCGTCAGCGTCCCGAGAACCAGGGGCGATCGGGGAAAGGTACTGGCGAATATTCGCGGAAATGGGTGCCAAGGAAATAAAGGCGATAGATATTCGCGATCGGGCCCAGGGAGATGACCAGCAGTGGAAAGAATATGTGGCAAATTGTACAGGGGTATTTATCACGGGTGGGGACCAGCTGCGACTATATGAGTTGCTGGCGGATACGCCAGTGATGGAAATAATCCGCAGTAGAACCCTGGCTGGAGAAATAACTCTGGCTGGAACAAGTGCAGGTGCAGCAGTGATGGGACAGGACATGATTGCTGGCGGAGGAAGTGGTGAGTATCCAAATCGCTCACTGGTAAACTTGACGACAGGTCTAGGGATAGTGCCAGAAGTGATAGTGGACCAGCATTTTTATAATCGCAATCGGATGGGACGGCTGATGAGCGCGATCGCAATATTCCGCTATAGACTGGGAATGGGAATAGATGAAGATACCTGTGCGTTAGTAGAAAGGGATGGTACAATAGTAGTGATGGGGAAAGGAACGGTAACGATCGTAGACCCAGGGGAAATGGAATACACAAATGAACCATATGTGACGGCGACAGATCCACTAAGTGCTTACAATCTGCGAGTACATATCCTAAGTCATGGCGATCGCTACAATATTCGTTCCCGGAAAGTGATAATACCAGAACATCGCAAAAATGTTAGTTAACTATTGAAAAATTGGCGACTGGATATGAGAAGAGAGGAAAAGTAGCGGGGGGGTCCGGGAGCCTGCGACATCGGCAGGCTCCCGGACCTCCCCGCTGTCGAGGGAGACACGGCAAGGTAGGAGAAAAAAGGTTTATGGTGAACAGTTGAGAGAAGAAGACAGCTAGATGCTGAGGTCGCGGCTGAAAAGTTAACATAAAACTAGGGCACGGGTGGGACAAGCAGTGTTACCAAAGAAAGAGAAGCGGCAAGCAGTAGAATGTTGACAGCATGAAAAGATAGCAAACCGCATTCCCAGACGGAGCCAGGGAACGAGGGCATCGTAAACAATTCAGTCAACAAAAAAACAGCTGCTGAGGCTCATGAAAATTATAAAAACCCTAACATTACGCGGTCCAAATTACTGGAGCATTCGCTGCAGGCAACTGATAGTTATCCGTCTAGATTTAGAAGAACTCGCGGACAGGCCATCAAATGAAATCCCAGGTTTCTATGAGGGATTGAGGTCGGCGCTGCCAAGTTTAATCGAACATTACTGCTCGCCAGGGTGCCGGGGAGGGTTCCTGCAACGACTGGATAAGGGCACTTATATGGGACATATAGTAGAACATGTAGCCCTGGAACTGCAAACGTTAGCAGGCATGCAGGTGGGATTTGGCCGGACGCGGGAAACGGCAACCCCAGGGCGGTACAATGTGGTGTTTGAGTATCTAGAGGAGAAGGCAGGTCGCTACGCAGGCAGAGCAGCGGTCCGCATGTGCAGGAGTATAGCAGACAGGGGCAGCTATCCAAAATCAGAGTTGGAACAAGATTTACGGGATCTCAAAGAGTTGTGGACCCAAGCAGCAAAGGGCCCTTCAACGACGGTGCTGATAAAGGAAGCAGAGGCGCGAGATATTCCCTGGATGCCTCTGGCGGCACGCTTCATTATCCAGCTGGGTTATGGAATAAAGCAAAAAAGACTGCAAGCAACAATGAGCGATCGCACCAGTATATTGGGAGTGGAACTGGCCTGCGATAAGGAAGGTACGAAAAGAGTGCTAGAAAATGCCGGGGTGCCAGTGCCCCAGGGAACGACGATATCCTACCTGGAAGACCTGGAAGATGCGATCGCTTCTGTGGGGGGGTACCCGGTGGCGATCAAACCCCTAGATGGCAATCACGGACGGGGAATCACGCTCGAGATAGAGGACTGGTCGGAAGCAGAATCCGCTACGCATGCAGCCATTGAGGCTTCCAAAAGCAAAAAGGCGATCGTGGAGCGCTATTATCGAGGACGAGACCACCGGGTATTGGTGGTGAATGGGAAGGTGGTAGCGGTGGCAGAACGGGTACCGGCCCATGTGGTGGGAGATGGGAAGTCCACAATTTCAGAACTGATCGACGAAACAAATCGAGACCCAGCTCGGGGGAAGGGCCATGATAATGTGCTTACACGCCTAGAAGTAGATCGCACCAGTCTACAGCTATTGGATAGGCTGGGCTATACCCTCGATAGCATCCCCAAAAAAGGACAATTCTGTCCGTTGCGGGCAACGGCGAATCTGAGCACTGGCGGCATAGCGATCGATCGCACTCCCGAGATCCATCCGGAAAATATCTGGTTGTGCCAACGGGTAGTAAAAATAATTGGTTTGGATATAGCAGGACTGGATATTGTCACGGAAGATATCAGCCAGCCTCTACGGGAGACAGAAGGTGTAGTGGTGGAAGTGAACGCGGCACCGGGGTTCCGGATGCATGTCTGTCCCAGTCAGGGGATTGCGCGGAATGTGGCGGCCCCGGTGCTGGATATGCTATTTCCCCCGGGAACAAGTAGTCGCATACCGATTATCGCGGTGACGGGAACGAATGGGAAGACGACGACGACCCGGCTGATTGCCCATATATTTAAGCAGACGGGACAGACCATCGGCTATACGACCACGGATGGCACCTATATCGGCGACTATATGGTGGAGAAGGGGGACAATACCGGTCCCCAGAGTGCGGAGTTGATTCTCAAAGACCCCACAGTAGAAGTAGCGGTGTTGGAGACAGCGAGGGGTGGGATTCTCCGGAGTGGCCTGGCCTTCGATGGGCATGATGTCGGGGTGGTGCTGAATGTGGCCGCCGACCATCTGGGCTTAGGAGATATTAATACGATCGAGCAAATGGCTCAAGTGAAGGGGGTGGTAGCAGAAGCGGTCAGGCCAGAGGGTTATGCAGTGCTGAATGCAGACGACCCCTTAGTGGTGGGGATGGCGAAGCGGTTGCAGGGGAAGGTGGCTTATTTCTCAATGCACTCAGACAATCAGATACTGCAACGGCATGTGGAAAAGGGCGGTTTGGCAGCAGTATATGAGGAGGGCTATCTGTCAATTTTGCAAGGGGATTGTCTTCTGCGGATAGAAGAGGCGGTCCAGGTGCCCCTGACCATGAAGGGCCGGGCGCCCTTTATGATTGCTAATGCCTTGGCTGCATGCTTGGCAGCTTTTGCCCAGGGAGTGGCGATCGAGCATATTCGGGCAGCTTTAAGCAGCTTTGTGGCCTCGACGGCCCAGACCCCCGGACGGATGAATCTGTTCGATATGGGCGACTTTAGTGCCCTGATCGACTATGCTCACAATCCCCATTCTTACGAAGCCCTGGCGGGTTTTGTCCGGAATTGGCCTGGAAAACGGATTGGGGTGGTGGGAGGACCGGGCGATCGCCGGGACGAGGATTTCGTCACCCTGGGCAAGCTATCGGCCCAAATGTTCGATCGGATTATTGTCAAGGAAGATGATGATACCCGGGGCCGTCCGCGCGGGAATGCGGCAGATTTGATCTCCGAGGGGATAGAAGCAACTGAAAGTGATTGTCGGTATGAAAAAATTCTGGATGAAGCAGAGGCGATTGAGACAGCTTTGGATATGGCCAGCAAGGACAGTCTCGTAGTAGTGCTGCCGGAAATAGTCAGCCGTGCCATTCGCTTGATAGAAGCCCGACAGCCCCAGGTGCGGGATAAATATTCGAGATCGGATTAGGAATAACCACCAAACCGAGTTGCTCTTGTATAAGAGAAACCCGGTTTTTTGCAAAGATTTTAGACTTCCTTATCCGTCTCAAGTGAGGAGACATCGGTAGAGGTGGTTTCAGGCTTGTTCATCTCATCCTTGAAGCCGCGCAAAGTTTGGCCCAAGGCTTTTCCCATCTCGGGAATCTTCTTGGGACCGAAAATGACAATAGCAGCTATGGCAATTACACCTACTTCGGGCCATCCGAGTCCAAACATAGCATTCTCCCATCACTAGACTGAGTTAACTATAGTATAGTCGCTGTAATAATGAATAGCAATAAACCCAAAATCGCGCTCGAGAATCTGATAAAAATATACGGAAAGAATCCTCGGAAAGCCCTGAAAATATTTAGAGATGGTGCGACGAAAGATTATATATTAGAGGCGACGGGAAATGTGGTTGGGGTAGCGGATGTTTCTCTGGAAATAGGTCAGGGGGAATTGTTCGTGGTGATGGGGCTATCGGGTTCGGGAAAGTCAACCCTGGTGCGCTGCATTAACAGTCTAATTCCTGCTACTAGCGGCAATATCTATATAGATGGGGAAGATATTGTCCATGTCAGCGATGAACGGATGCGAGAGTTGCGTCGCACGCAAGTGACAATGGTATTTCAGAGATTTGGCCTGTTTCCTCACAAAACAGTGGCCGAAAATGTGGCCTATGGTTTGAAAGTGCGGGGAGTAGAAAAAAACCAACGCCGACAAAAAGCTTTGGAAACTTTAGAGGTAGTCAGTTTAGCCCAGTGGGCGGACTACCATCCATCGGCACTGAGTGGGGGCATGCAGCAACGGGTGGGTTTAGCCCGGGCGTTAGCAACAGATGCTCCCATATTGTTGATGGATGAGGCGTTTTCGGCTCTGGATCCTCTGATCAGGCGGGAGATGCAAGATGAACTCATCCGACTGCAAAAGGAATTGCATAAAACAATAGTGTTTATTAGTCACGATATTCAAGAGGCGCTGAAACTGGCTGATCGCCTGGCAGTGATGAAGGATGGATATGTAGTCCAGCTGGGAACCCCCGAAGAAATAATTAATAATCCAGCGGATGACTATATTAGAGCATTTATTCAGGATGTTAACCGCGCTAGCGTGATTAAAGTAGGCGCGATCGCTCGCAATCCCAATTCCTTTATGCTAGAAAGTAAATTAGTTAAGGCGGCGATGATAGAAATGAGCGCCGAAGATCGAGAACAAAAGTACGTGCTGGATGGGGATGGCAAACCAGTAGGATTAGTGACAGCAGCTAGACTGGCCAAGGCCCTGGAAGTAGGGGAAAATGATATTGCCAAGGCGATGGCAAGAAATTTCCCCAAGGTAGATAAGACAACTAAGCTAGAGGAAATTTTTCCCCTCTGCCAAGGGGGAGAGGCGATCGCGGTAGTGGATGGTAAGGGAAAATTAGCAGGAGTAGTAGAACAATCAGATGTTTTTGCGAATATGGTAAATTAACGTTTGGGGGTGAAGGGTAGGACTTGTGTCGCCCGTCCGGGTAGAACTCAGGAGGTTGTAATTTTTGAGTTAGAAAAATGAACAATTTTAATTTGTATGCCTTACCGCCAGGGAGCGTATTAAATACATTTGAAGGGTATGAAATACCTGTAGGAGACTGGATAAAAGCTGGGGTTGATTTTCTGGTAGAAAACTTTCGACCGGTATTCCAAGCAATTCGCTGGCCAGTAAGTATTGGTTTGGAAGGAATAGAAACAGGATTGAATGCAATCCCACCGGTTATATTTATCATTATTGTCGGTCTGTTGGCATGGCAAATAGCTGGACGAGGAGTGGGAATATTTAGCTATATAGCCATGTTAATTGTGGGTTTTTTGGGGGTTTGGGAAGAGTCAATGGTGACCCTATCCCTGGTAATTACAGCCGTGGTATTATGCGTGATAGTAGGCATACCCATAGGCATTGCCTGTGCCAGGAGTGACAAGGCAGAGCAGATAATCAGACCGATACTGGATGCCATGCAAACCCTGCCGACCTTTGTCTATCTCGTGCCAGTGGTGATGCTATTTGGAATTGGTCAAGTACCGGGAGTGATCGTCACCTTTATATTTGCCGTACCGCCTCTGATTCGCCTGACTAATATTGGCATCAGACAAGTTTCTCCAGAAGTTGTAGAAGCGGCCCAGGCATTTGGTTCGACGCCCAATCAAGTGCTGTGGGAAGCACAGATTCCTCTGGCAATGCCAACTATTCTCGCAGGTGTAAATCAATCGATTATGATGGCCCTATCAATGGTGGTGGTAGCGTCGATGATTGCTGTCGAAGGTTTAGGGCAAATGGTCTTGCGGGGAATTGGCAGACTAGATATTGCACTTGCCTCTACGGGTGGAATTGGCATTGTGCTGGTGGCAGTGATGCTCGATCGCATCACCCAGGCGGCTGCGAAATCCAACAATAGTAAGCTATCTTGGAAAGAACGGGGACCGATCGGGGCCCTGCTACCACTATTAAGCACCAAGAAGGGAGAGGAAATCACCAGATGAAAGGGAAAAAACTAGCATTGGCCACGGCTTTAGCAGCCTTATAAGCTACTTTGGAAAGAGGGTAGACCCATCGGGCCCCTAGCACCACTACTAACTAGCAAAAAGTGAGACTCAATAAGCAGATGAGAACAAGAAAATTTGCATTAGCCACAGCCCTAGCGGCCTTACTAATAGGTGCTTGTGCCTGTAGTCCCAAGTCCGAAGATACTGAAGGAAAAGCAGCGAAGATTAGCTACGGTTATGACGTTCAAGAAGAAATATTTCAGACAGAAGTTATTAATATAGGTCTGGAAAAACTCGGCTATAGGGTGGAAACAGGCATACAACTCCCGCCTCCAAGCATGCACATAGCGGTGGCGAATGGAGATGTTGATTATGCTACTAATCACTGGTATCCACAGCAGAACAGCTTTTTTGAAAATGCCGGGGGCGATGAGAAATTGTCCCGTGAGGGGGTTCTAGTTGACAATTGTCTCCAAGGTTATGTAATAGATAAAAAAACGGCAGACAAATATAAGATAACTAACCTGTCAGACCTGAAAAAACCGAAGATTGCCAAACTATTTGATACGGACGGGGATGGAAAGGCAAACTTAATCGGCTGCAATGCAGGTTGGTCTTGTGAATTAGTGATCGAGCACCATCTGGAGGCTTACGGTCTCCAGGATACTGTTGAACAGGAACGAGGGACTTACTTTGCCTTGATGGGAGACACTATTGCCCGTTTCCAGGAAGGAAAGCCGATTCTCTATTTTAGCTGGACTCCCTTATGGCTGAATGCTGTTTTGAAAAACGAGTCCGATGTGGTATGGCTGGGAGTGAGTTTTACATCTTTACCAGCAGATCATGTAAAGGAGGCTCGGGAAGCTGTCATAGATGGAAAAAACCTGGGATTTTCCATCAATCAGCAGAGAATATTAGCTTCTAATCAATTTCTGGATGCTAACCCAGCAGTGCGACGCTTCTTTGAACAGGTTGAGATTCCCATTGCCGATGTCAGTGCCCAGAACTTGCGGATGTACGATGGTGAAGATACACCGGAAGATATCCGCCGTCATGCCGAAGAGTGGGTGGCTAATCATCAAGAACTGTTCGATCGCTGGGTGGCAGAAGCGAAAAAAGCCGGTCAGTAAGTCGGGGCGATCGCGTGAGGGCAGTGAAACCGGGTTTCTTTGACAAACTAGTGCTCGAAAAGCAGGATCGCTCGTAGAAACCTGGTTTCTTGTCGCCTGGGTGCCGTGGCAATAGGAGGAGGCGTGAGATGCACCCAACCGCGATTTGGGAAGAGTTCCCTTTCCCTCTCCGGTCCGTCCATCGGTAAGATGCGCTTCGGTGGGATAAGGCGTTGTTGAGTTTGCAGGTCGCGGGCCAGCAGGGTCCCGGCGTCTGGCATTTCGGCCCAGTTGCTGGCAGATCTCATAGCGATCGGCCAAAACTCTACTAATCATTATTTCTGCTATCCTAGTGAGCTGATATGCTTAATCCTAGATGCCCGAGCTGCTGGATTGACCTATTTTAATCATTTTTTGTGATGTCACGAACGTTAACTACTTCCCTGCGAGAACAACAACATCCTCTGATGCGCCAGCTAGCTGACTGTCTGGAGGGCGTCTGGCGCAGTCACCTGAACCTGAGTCCTTACCACATACCCGATGAGTTGGGCTATGTGGAGGGACGTTTGGAGGGAGAAAAACTGGTAATCGAAAATCGCTGCTATCAAACCCCCCAGTTCCGCAAGATCCACCTGGAGTTGGCGAAGGTGGGCCAGTCCCTGGATATCTTGCATTGCGTCATGTTTCCCCACCCTAATTACAATCTACCCATGTTTGGCTGCGACTTGGTGGGGGCCCGAGGACAAATTAGTGCGGCGATCGCCGACTTGTCTCCTGTCAGTCCCAACCGAACCTTACCCGACCCCTATTGCGAGGCCCTGGAGGCCACCCCGAAACCGGAATTTTCCCAACCCCGTCAACTTCCGCTCTGGGGAGAGATATTCTCGGAGTTTTGCTTGTTTATCCGACCCGCAGACTCCCAGGAAGAGGCCCTGTTTCTCCAGCGGGTGGAGACCTTTGTGGATATTCATTGCCAGCAAGCGGCAATCGCCCAACCAGTGGAACCCTCGCAACAGAGTGAAATCCTCGCCGGTCAGCGCTATTATTGCACTCAGCAGCAGCAGAATGATAAGACTCGCCGGGTGCTGGAAAAGGCTTTTGGTTCGGAATGGACTGATCGCTACATGACTTCAGTGCTATTTGACTATGTTGAATATCTGGCCTAGCTGCTGGGATGGTGAAGGGCGAACAATTCCAAATTACCAACTGACAACTGACAACCTATAACACTTGTCAATTAGCAATTGGCAATGAATGGGTCTCCTGTACTTATAGTGATAAGCAAAACTTATATATACGCAAAATCAAGGGTTTCAGCCTTTTTCGACCACCTATTTTGTATCCTGCGATACATCGATCGTCAAAAGTCCAGGAGAGCCCAATGAATAATAATTGAACTGCTGTTTTCAGGGATAAAATCATATAATGGACGAGCTGTTTTTGAATACGCTTAGCTTCCTGTTTGAGACGATAGAATTTATTCAGTCAGAAGAAGATGAGGAGATACCAGAACGAGACATAATTTGTCTGCAGATAGAAAAACTGATTAAGAAGCTAGAGAAAGAACAAAAAGTTGTATGCCCTGAATGTAGAAAAGTGACAGCTGTTCCCATTACTGGAGTAAAAGATTTGCCCACCAATTTGACCATCACCCACCTCATTGACAGCTTATTATTGAGAAGGAAAGATGGGGGCAAAGTAAATTGTGAAATATGTATAGAAATAGATCCAGTTTCTTCATTTTGTTTTACATGCTCAACCTTCATGTGTCTGGCATGCCAAATCCATCACAAGCGTAGCAGAGGCAGCCATCAACATGTTATAATCTACCTAGATGAACAAAGTCAGCCTAACACTACAAAACCTGTTCAATCTAAAAATACACTTCCCAGTTGCCCAGATCATGACCTGGAGTTGAAATTTTATTGTGAAACTTGTAAAAGACTGGTGTGCGTTTATTGCACAATGAATGAACATGTCAATCATTCTCATGGAGCTTTAAAGACAATAGCTGCCAAACACAGAGAGCAGCTGAAGAATGCCACTGCCCCACTGAATAATATGGTTGCAAAATTGTTGCAGGCACATAGTGACATTGCTGATACAAAAGAGAAAGTGTTACAGCAACATAAATCTGTTGACAAGGACATTGACCACTTCTTTGACAACATCATAGAGAAGATAGAGCAACAACGTCAACAACTGAAACAAGAACTTTGCAACAAAGTAAGTGGGAAGATAAAATTGCTGACATCACAACTAGAAGAGGTGGAGAGTGTCCAGGATCATGTGATGACTGTAAATGAGTTGGCTAATAAAATGAAGGAGATCTGTGATGATGAGATGTTGTCAAGTAATGCACAAGTAGTGCATCGTATCAATGAAGTATCTGATGTTTTCAATAATACATGTCTGACTCCAGTGGAAATTGACAGCTGCCATTTTGTTCCATCTAACTTCATACTTCCACAGTTCGGCTGCATTTATGTGAATGAGTATCCTCCACTGTGTGAGATCACCAATATTCCTCCTTCAATACTACAAGATCAGCTAGTTCAATTCACCATCATTACAAAAGATTTCAAGGGAACTCCCCTGCCGTATGGAGGGGCTATGGTCAAGGTACAGTTGGATAGGACAGGCAACACACAATCAGTGACAGTGAAGGACAATAATAATGGAAGGTACACAGGATCCTTCAACACTAAAGTGGTAGGACATTATAAACTCTCAGTGACCATTAGAGAACAGGACATTAAGGAGACTCCCCTTTCCTTTTTTGTGTCACGAGATTACTTCAAACTCAGTAGGTCAGAATCCAGCAATCCCAGCATGGTTGTAAGTGATAGTGGTAAATTAGGTAGGCCATGGGGCATAGCTTTCAACCAAAGCAACCATCACTGGGCTGTTGCTGACTGTTATAATCATTGTATTTACATCTTC
>JACOMV010000056.1 GCA_014324065.1 Hormoscilla sp. SP12CHS1
TAATCTACAGAATCAGCAATTAACTATTATTTTAGTACATTATAACCTATAAACAGCCAACCCGCCGCCTAGCACAAAACAACTAATTTTGTATCAAGAAATACAAAAATTTCCAAATATCTGTAAAGTCTAAGTGGGTAATTCATATTTTTTTAAATAGGTCGCAACTTAGGTTAGGATAGATAAGCTGTTTCTGCATGTGCGACGGGGCAGTAGAAGTTCTTTCAGTCTGGGGAAATTCAGTTTTGAAGGTTTTTAGCACCCTCAGTCCCAAGTTAACCCCCGACCTGCTGAGACTGTTCGTGGCCGCTTTGCTGTTTTGGTGCAGTATCGGTTCCCTGCTGGGCACCCTGCCTCTGTATATCCAGCATGTGGGGGGCACTCCTCAAGATGTGGGCATTGTCATAGGATCCTTTTCCATCGGACTGCTGCTGTCTCGCAGACCTCTGGGGCAGATGGCGGACAAGCGGAGTCGTAAAATTGTTCTGTTGATTGGGATCTCGGTTGTGGCGATCGCCCCCCTGGGCTATCTTAGTTCTGTGTCTATTCCGGTGCTGATAGCAGTCCGGGCGTTCCACGGCATCAGTATTTCTGCCTTCACCACAGCCTATCTGGCCCTAGTGGCAGACATTTCTCCCCCCCAACATCGGGGAGAAATTATTGGCTACATGCTGTTGGTGGCTCCCTTGGGTCTGGCGATCGGGCCAGCTGTGGGGGGTGCTGTGACCGAATCATTCGGTTATGGGCCTTTATTTCTCTTGACCTCCTCTTTAGGACTGTTAAGTCTAGTCTGTGGCTTACTTCTCAGAGAACCATCGGTGCAGAAAACCCCACAGGATCTCCCAGAGAAGCCCAAATCAGACAAATTCTGGAGTTTGTTAAACAGTCATCCCATCCGCGTTCCTACCCTGGTGCTGTTCCTAGTGGCACTGGTTTTTGCAGCCCGGACAACATTCATTCCTTTATTTATTAAAGATATGAATGTCGATCTTAATCCCGGCTGGTTCTATACTGCCAGTGCGATCGCTAGCTTCTGCACTCGCGTAGCAGTCGGTCCCTTGAGCGTGCGGTTTGGCAGAGGGTTGTTTATTAGCATTGCTATCCTGCTGCAAGCCTTGGGGATGCTAATTTTGTGGACTTTCATCCAGGATACCAGAGGCTTTTTAATCGCAGGCATTATAGAAGGGTCGGGGTTTGGTATACTTATTCCTTCCCTGTCTGCGATGATGGCAGACCGCTGCCACCCTCAAGAACGGGGGCGGATTTTTAGTTTGTTCCTGGGCGGATTTGATTTGGGTATCGCGATCGCAGGTCCAGCATTTGGCACCCTTGCGGATTTATTTAATTATCATACTCTGTTCGCCCTTGCTGCTGCGATCGCCTTTATCAATCTCATAATTTTCACCACCATGTCCAGTAAAAACTTATCTCATTCTCTCCGGTATGTGATCGGCAGGGGCAAAGATGTTTATGCCATCGATTAATTATTGTTAGTTGTCAGTTGTCAGTTGTTAGTTGCTCCAGACGGGACGCTTGTCAATATTATGAGCAGGCGGAAATGGTCTAAAATAAGAAATCAAGGCTAAGGGGGAAATGCAATGAATCAGAGACAATCTTGGACCTGCGATGGGGTGCCCAAAGATGGGAACCCATACCCCCATTGTTCTGGTCCCCACGAACCCTATGAAAATTACGGTCCCGACTGTGTTATGTGCGGTCTGCCCAGGGAGGCAGTAGAGCCAAAAGGGAAGCAGAATATTTTGAATCAAAAGACTTTCGTGTCTAGAGCCAGCACAAAACTGTCTCTGGGCCCGATCGCCCTAGTAGCAGTGCTGATTATCCTAGCCGGGGGAGTGATTTCTTTGGTAGCGGATCGGATGTTAAAAAGTATCGATAAGGAAGGGATAACAACCTCGGCAGGTTTCGTCAGTGAAAAAGCTACGAATAAAGAACTGTTCAGTCAGGGGGAGAAAATTCTGTTGGATGAAACTCAATTGAAGTTAGAGGGGGCATCAGAATTTGCCCAGCAGCAGTGGCAGATGGCCCAAAGTCTCTATCAACAAGCCTCGGACGCTAGGCCCAACGATCCAGAAGGCAAAATTTATCTCCAGAATGCCATAGCTAGAAAAGCAGGCAATCCTCTGACCATAGCAGTAGTAGTTCCTATTACTGCGAGTGCCGACTCAGCTAAAGAAGTGCTGCGGGGGGTCGCCCAATATCAAGCAGAATATAACCAGTCTCCCTCGGCCTCAGTCGGACGCCTGTTAGAAGTAGTAGTGGTCAATGACATGGCACCGGGTCGATCGGCATCTATTGCCCAAGACTTGGTGAATGCCAATGTGCTGGGGGTGTTGGGACATGGCATCGATCCGGGCAGCCAACAGGCCCTGAGAATCTATAATGTTAATGACTTGGCCGTGCTGTCGCCCCTCACTACTAGCGTTACCTCCAGCGGGAAGGGTCGGTCTACTCTCAAGACGATCGCGCCCGAGCAAAAATCCAATGAATTGCTGGGCAGTTATCTCCAAGCTGTGGGCAAGACTCTGGCTGAATATGCCAAGGACAGGTATTTTACCCCCGCCGCTGTGGTTTTCTATAACTCCGATAGTCCCTACAGCGAGCAATTGCAGCAGGAATTGGTGCAGGCGATCGGGGCGATCGATGGTAAAGTAGTGAGTACCGTGGATGTGCTAGGGGCTGACTTTGATGCGGCGACGGCAATTGCGCGGGCCAAGAGAATAGGGGCGAATATAGGATTTTTGGCACTGAGTAAAAATAAGGTCTCTCAGGCTGTGGCCCTGGCCCAGGCCAATGCTAATCGAGGGCCAGTCATGACCCTGCTGGGAGGAGATGAACTATATAATCCTACTATCCTGGTAGAAGGAGGAAAGGCCATTGAGAGCATAGTGCTGGCAGTTCCCTGGAGTTTTCAGCCTGGAGACCCCTTTGCTAAAGATGCCTTAACCAGTTGGAAGGGACGAGTTAGCTGGCGTACTGCGACTGCCTATGATGCTACCAAAGTCCTCGCCGCTGCCGTTACCTCCGAACCCAGTCGTTCTGGGGCGTCTCGACTGCTGAACGGAGGTCTTGCCATTAGCAGCAACACTGATTTTAATATCTTTGAGCAAGTTCCTTTGGTTCTTGCTGTTCCCGGTACCTCCGGACCTGTGGGGTCAAACTATCAATTCGACCCGATCCCGTAAATGGCGAATTGAGAATGGCTAATGGCTAATGGCGAATAGCTAATTGAGAATGGTTAATGGCTAATGGCTAATAGCTAATGAATTTTCTCAATTCTCAATTCTCAATTCTCAATTCTTAAACCAGTGAATAATCCTCGTCGCCCTTTGTGGTTGTATCCACTGTTTCAAATTACGTTCACGATCTTGGGTGCTTGCTTAGTAGCAGCTTTACTGTTCGGGCTGTTGGGTTTTGGCAGACCCCCAGTCGCAGTGGCGATCGCCTTAGATTTAAGTAGCAGCACCTACGGAGCTGGGATCTTCAATGCTGCGGGTACGATTATGGCACAAGAAGTGCAAGCAGTGGAAGCCTATCTAGAGAAAAATTCTCCTGATATCCTGCGCCAACCCAACCAGGTGCAGGTATTTGGCTTTGGCGGTGTCGTGAAACCCTTAACCAATGGTTTTAACAGCGACAGCCAACAGGTGAAGGCTGAATTAACCCAAGCTTTGCGAAATCCCAATCTCCCGGAACAAATTGTTGCCAGTACTACCAATCTGGACTTGGCCATTGAAGAGGGAACCCATGCCCTGAGAAATATCCAAGGCCGCTGCCGAGAATTACTCCTCGTTACTGATGGGGAAGCCCCCGTTAACCCGGGGATAATTGCGGATGCGGCCTTGAGTCGAGTGAAGATAAATTCGGTGGTCATAGGAGGAGAAGCCCCGGCTTTAGCAACAGCAGCTTTGGCGACGGGGGGAGTATACTTGTCGGAAGATGTAGATAATCTGGAATTGTTATTTACGAACCGATTTTTATCCAGATTTAATAGTAACATAAGATGGATTATCTTTTGGCTAGGTTGTGCTTGGATAGCTTGGATGTGGATGCTGATTATGCCTATAGACCGCTGGATTTTGCAAGGAATCATGCAGAAGCACTGGACGATTTCGGGGAAATTAGCATTAGGAAATGCCTTGTTTTGGACATTTGCCACTCCGGGAATCATTTGGCCTTTGGCAGGCGGGATACCGTTCAGATCTCAGTGCTAAAGGTTAATTGTTTTTAAGGATGGCTGGCTAAGGAGGGTGAGGGTCTAAGCAATTCAAAATTCAAAATTTGAAATGGGGAAAGCCATTTATGTCAAGGCTTTCAGAAGATATGCCTATGCAATTTAAATGCGCGACAGCTTATGGTACGCTAGTAATAATACCATTTTTTTAAATATCTGATAGACTTGACGACGGTAGCCACGGAGAATAAGGAGGCAGGAGCCTCAGAAGACCGTTCCCAGGTAGAACCTGGAAACGAGAGGGTAGGTTTTGTCAAGACATGCTACAATTAGTTTAACTATGGTATTAGTCGGTTAAAACCGATTTGAGCTATTAGCCGGGGGTTTGAACCCCCGGCGGGGTAACGGGACAAGGAGAAAGATTATGCCACCGCAAGTAGAAGAAAAAAGCATGGTGCCCACAGTCCTGGTGGAGGTGGGCGGCACGGGAACGGAAGTGCTGTCCCGGGTGCGCCGCCTGGTGGAAGAAACTTATGGCAGTCTGAAGAATTTTCCGATCGTCAGTTTTCTGGTCATAGATACGGATAAGGGTTACAAAATTAGCAATCCAGAAGCTAGCGGTTCGGAGTTCAAAGATAATGAAAAATATTGGGCCCGAGTCAGTGGCAAACAAGTCCGGGATATGGTGTCTGATATGGAAAATTATCCCTGGATAGACCGCTGGTTTCCCCGAGAGTTGGAACGCAATATTACTTCTTTGGAAGCGGGGGCGGGACAAATTCGCGCCTGCGGTCGGTTTGCGTTTTTCTGTAATTACCACGAACTGCAAAAGAAATTTCAAGCAGCTAGTAACCGGGTGAAGGGCAAGGAAAATTATATGCTCGATCGCTACGGAATTAAGGTCAACAGCGGCAGCTTGAACGTGTTCGTGACGAGTTCCTTGTCGGGAGGGACGGGTAGCGGTATGCTGATCGATATCGGTTACTGTATCCGCAATTGGGTGCGGGGAGAAGCTAGCCCTTTGGTAACGGCGATCGTGCCCATGCCCCAAGCTTTTGCAGGCATAAGTGTGGGCGATCGGGTGCTGGCAAATGGCTATGCAGCGATGATGGAGTTGAGCTATTATTCGGACTACAGAACGGAGTATGTAGCCCAGTATAGCAATGGTCTGGCAGATGAGGTGCGGAGTAATTTGCCTCCCTTTGATTTTACTTATCTGGTGGGGACGAAAAATGATGAAAGTGATTTCCAACTGGACCAACTGCGGGAAATGATTGCCCAAAATATGTTTTTGGACTTGACTTCCGATTTTGCTCCCCACAAGCGATCGATTCGCGATAATATCAAAAGTGCTTGGGCCGCAGCAGACCCCGGGGGACGGGGCTATCCTAAGAATTTTATGAGCTTTGGACTGGCGACGATCGAAATCCCGATCGCCCATATCCGGGCTTCTCTATCTAACCAGGACTTGGTGCATTGGTGGCTGAATGAGTCGGTGGAGTTGCCGCCCCAGATGTTAGAATTAGTGCGGTCGGATATGCTCAAGCGCATGCGCCTGACGGATGCAGAAATGATTGCGGATCTGTCGGCGGCGGAAGACCGTTCCTATTTGGCAGTGATTTCTGAGTGGATGACCACCATGCGCAATGAAATTGCCACGGATAATTGGCTGGAATGCACCCAGCAAGGGGTGAAAATGTTGGGGTCGGAACGGGGCAAGATTCTGCGGTTTTTGGACGAGTATCTCAAACCAACAGTAGATGAATATCGGGCCGATCATTTCCGGGAAATTAGTTCGGACGAACGATTGCACGGAGATTACCTCAAGAAGATGTATAATAATCGCGATCGCCTAATTCAGCAGGGTCGTAAAGCACTAGAGGAAGAATTTTCCCGCCTGTTGGCAGACCGCACCCAAGGACCGAAGTTCGCCGATAGTTTTATCGTCACGGTGCGGCAAATTTTCGAGGATGCAGCGGCAAAGTTTCGCCGGGAACAAGAGAAGGTCTGGGGACCAAATGAAAATCACCGCCGGCAGCAGTATGATGATGCGATCGCGGATATTAACGAGTTCAAAGATAAATTCGGCATCTCCAAACAAGCGAAAATGGAGGAATATTGCGACGCGGCCCTCAACGGGTTGGAGGGGAGTTTGGTGACGATTATTCAGCGGAAAGCCCGGGCGCTAGGACTGGAGGCGATCGCCCGCCTGCAAGAACACCTGACAATTTTAGAACGTCGCTTCAGCCGCTTCAATCAAAAGTTAATTCAAAATCGGGATTATTTCAAACAAAGGGCCGATCGACAAGCTGACAGCGCGGATGCCTTGCAGATCAATGGCATTAAACTCTATGTCCGTCAGGAGTTGAATGGTTTGTATCAAGATTTAATCGAACAGTTGGCCGGGGCTTCCGAGGGCAGTAAAACGCGCTACGAACTGGGAATGGATTCCATTTGCAGCACCATGTCGGAAGATATACTCAAAGAGGCGAGTCCCTTGTGGAAAGAAACCCGGGCTGCGGATGAGATAATGCAACTGTTCGACTTGACAGAAGTACCAGACGTGCAAGATGAAGACTTGCGGGAAATCATTTTTGAAATGGCTAATAAAGTGGTGGAGGAGGCCCCTGAGGGCAGTCAGTTGAAACAAGAACTGGCTGCCTGCGATCGGCTGTTCAAAGTACACAACGACGATGCCGAGGTTGTCAACAAAATTCGCTACGCCTATAATCAATCTAATCCCCTGATTTTGATGAACAAGGCCATTCTCAGCGGCAAAGATGCGGGCTTTACCCCAGCGATCAATACTAACGCAGCCCTCCTGGGAGGACGGAACACTAGCGATCCGGCAGCAAAAAGAATGCTGTCCCTGCTGGAGGAATTTATTGGCAATGAAGATGCGATTAAACCTTTGGGAAATCTCGAACGTCACCGGATGGTCTTCGTCCAAGAAATCGGCGGTTTTTCCCTGCGCTGTATTGACGGCATGAAAGACCTGCGGTACTCTTATCAGGATTGGAAGGGGGAGAGTATTGTGGCGAAACGGGCCCAGTTGCGGGGGGAAAGCCGAGACCTCCCCATTCCCGTTCACATGCAAAAAGAACCACCTTTCTGGGACCTGTTTCCCGAAGACCCCCAAGTCTTTAAGCTAGTGGTGCAAGCAAGGGCCTTGGGAATCTTGCGCCAGGAAGAAAATCGCGCTACTAAGGAAAATGCCATCCGCTATACCCGCCAAACTGCTGTAGATAACGAAAATGTAGACATCGCCTCCAGTGGGGAGGAAGCAGCCCAAGTTTTAGAAGTCTTGGCCTGTCGGGACGATCGGGAAGAAATCCTGCGACAAGTGACGTTAAAACTGAATGGGGCGGAAAATGACTCCCAAAAGCAAGAGTTGTTCGATCTATTGACCCAATATCTGGCTCGACGGAAGGAAGAGTTGTCCAATATGGGGGGTGAAGATAGCCCGGAATATAAGCGCGAGAAAACGATTATTCTGGAGACGATCGAGGCTTACAAGCTGCAAACCGCTGCACCCAAATCACCTGTAGTTGCACCCCAGCATGAGAAAACTCCTATTGACTCCCATGCAGCAGCAGCGACAGTTATTAAGGATACCGTTCACGCGGGAAATGGGATGCGATCGGGGGGCAGCGACGACCCAGAAGAATCGCCGGTTGATTCGGTACAAAAGCATGTTTTCTGTACTAATTGCGGGACAAAGAACCCAGCTGCTTCCAATTTCTGTTACAAGTGCGGGACGCGGCTAGCTAAGCTTAGTTGAGAGGTTCGTAGTAAGGACTTTAGTCCTTGCCTGCGATCGCACAGCAACGAAAGAGAGAATCTGTAGGTTGGGTTGACGGAAACCCAACCTCACCAAGCCCGTTGGGTTGGGTGCATCTCACTTTTCTCATCTAGCCCGCCTGCGCGGGCTTTGTTCGTGTAGCCGGACCCTTTATGGTTCGGGCGGCTGCGACGCAAATATGAGATGCACCCTACTTGAGATCGAGATCCCGACCTGCGCAGCGTGGCCTGTGCGATCGCCGCGATTCTGTGGTAACCTGGTAGTTGTCGGACCAGTATCCGATCGCTAACGGCTAACCTATGGCTGACACTCCCCCCAACGGGATTTCACCAAAAGGCATTCACCGGAGAACGCACCGCCGACACCGTACAGCAGGAGAACGCGGCATGAACGAAAAAAGTAAATCAACAGAAAAAGTTCCGGATCCGGATTATGCTTAGTTTTGAATATGACGAAAACAAAAGTCAGTCAAATCTAGAAAAACACGACATCGATTTCGTGGAAGCACAGCAACTCTGGGACGACGAAAACTTCATAGAAATTCCTGCGAGAACCCAGGAAGAACAGAGGTTTATAGTGATTGCTAAACTGAAAGCAAAACACTGGTCCGGAGTGATTACCTACCGAGATCGAGCCATTCGGATTATCTCAGTCCGCAGATCCCGAACAGAAGAGGTTGCACTGTATGAAAGCTCAAGAATTTGACCGAAAATTTGACGCTGGTGAAGACATCAGCCAACTGCTTGACCTATCCAAGGCTAAACGCCCCCGACGGAAACAGCAACGCATCCAACTCGACCTACCCACCTGGATGATCGAACAGCTTCAACGAGAAGCCAACCGCCTAGGGGTTACCCCCCAAGCGATCGTCGAAACCTACCTTGCTGAACGTTTAGCCACCAACTAACGTTCGCAGAAGACGACATACATCTACAAAAGGGAGCATCTCACTTTTGCTATTTTGCATTAAATACTGCTAATTGCGTATACGCAGTGCGCGACGCAGGAGCGCTAGGTCGAATTGCGAATGGAAAATGGAAAATAGCCCAATTCTCAGACGAGTGCATCTCAATGCAAGCTCTTCGTAGGTTAGGTTAACATTTGTTACCCAACAAGCGCAACGCTAACAACATCTTGCCAGTTGGGTTTCGTGCCTCTACCCAACCTACAACATTAATATTTTTGCGCCACTTTTGAGGACTAAAGTCCTCACTACAAACCTTTTGAGGACTAAAGTCCTCACTACAAACCTTTTGAGGACTAAAGTCCTCACTACAAACCTGGATATAAGTTTAAGGTAGGTCGGTGCTGCCCATCAGGTAGCGATCGCACTCCCGGGCCACCCCACGACCTTCATTAAAAGCCCACACTACCAAACTTTGACCGCGACGGCAGTCGCCAGCAGCGAAGATCCCAGGAATGCTAGTGGTATATTTGTTATACTCGGCTTTAATGTTGCTGCGGGGATCCCGATCGAGTCCCAAGGCATCTAACAGCGGCTGTTCGGGACCGAGGAAGCCCATCGCCAGCAGCACCAACTGGGCCGGTATCACTTTTTCCGTACCCGGGACATGCTGGGGAATGAACCGACCTTGTTCGTTTTTCTGCCACTCTACCTGCACGATGTGAACTGCTTTCACTCGTCCGTTTTCATCCCCCTCGAACTTGGTCGCCGTAGTCAGATAGCTGCGGGGATCTTCCCCAAACTTGGCCGCAGCTTCCTCCTGACCGTAGTCCAGACGATAGATCTTGGGCCATTCGGGCCAGGGATTGTTGGCGGCCCGTTCTAGGGGGGGTTTGGGCATGATTTCCAGTTGGATGAGGCTATTGCAACGGTGGCGCATAGACGTACCCACGCAGTCCGTACCCGTGTCACCACCCCCAATGATGACTACATCTTTGCCTTCAGCAGAAATAAAGCTGCCATTCTTGTGCCTGTCTAGAACTGCCTTCGTGTTGGAGGTGAGAAACTCCATCGCAAAGTGGATACCCTTCAACTCTCGACCTTCGATGGGCAGGTCCCGGGGTTTGGTCGCGCCAACGCAGAGAACGGTAGCATCAAATTCCTTCAGGAGATTTTCGGTGGGTAAGTCCTTGCCCACTTCCGTATTGCAAACGAACTTCACCCCTTCCGCTTCCAGGACTTGCAGGCGGCGCATCACTACTTCCTGCTTGTCCAGCTTCATGTTGGGAATGCCATACATCAGCAGACCGCCCGGGCGATCGGCCCGTTCGTAGACTGTCACCAAATGACCCGTCTTATTCAACTGGGCCGCAGCGCAGAGACCCGCCGGGCCAGATCCCACCACCGCCACTTTTTTACCAGTACGCTCCTTGGGAGGTTCAGGCTTTATCCACCCCGACTCCCAACCTTTATCGACGATCGCACATTCGATATTTTTGATCGTAACCGGGGGGTTGTGGATACCCAGGACGCAGGAGCCTTCGCAGGGTGCGGGGCAAACCCGGCCAGTGAATTCCGGGAAATTGTTAGTTTTATGCAGGCGATCGAGGGCTTCTTCCCAGAGGCCCCGATAGACCAGGTCATTCCATTCCGGGATCAAATTATTAATCGGGCAACCGCTTGCCATGCGATTGATCAGGGTTCCCGTGTGGCAAAAGGGCGTACCGCAGTCCATGCAACGGGCCGCTTGGGTGCCGAGTTTTTCCTCTGCCATGGGCAGATGAAATTCATCCCAGTTCAGAATGCGATCGAGGGGGGGCAGTTCGGAGTGTTCCTCCCGAACATATTCCATAAAGCCAGTTGGTTTTCCCATTCCGTTCTCCTCCGTTCCAATCTTTCCGAGTTCAGTGTAACCAAATATTATATCTGCGTTAATCTGTGAATGTTTTTTTACTACCAGATCCACATCACCGCCCTAAATTTAATGCTTTCTTCAGAAAGTGGTTGCCTTACCCCACCGGGGGTTTGAACCACCTACGTTCCCAGGCAGCGCATCCCGCAAGCGCATCCCGAAGCACGAGCGCCTCAGCGAGTGCGGAGAGGAGAGCAGAGACCAGCCAGGAAACTCGGCTTTATGTCGGTTTTCAACCGACTAAAAACATTGTCTGTTAAGCTTTCATTCCCGATGCGATCGCATGCTATAACCCTGATTTTTTGCTAGCTTCGTCAATGCTAAAAGCTGACAAATTAACAACTTTTGGCATTTGGTGAGCGTCGGAATTCCGTAGTCTTCTGGATTCCACATGATGTCAAGCTAGATAATCTGTGATACTGGTTTTATGGGAGATTGCTGCCGATCGCTTAACCGATCGTTAACCAAGCAAAAACCCGATCGACCGTTAAGGACAAGGTAATTTCGCTCAGAATTGGCAAGCGATCTGTCCCCCCGAATATTTGCACCCGTTGATCTGAGAACACCACCATAATGTTCTCCGACTCGGGGTCAATCAACCAACCCAACTCGGTCCCCTGTTGGGAACAATAGAGGAGATTGCCTAACACCCTTGTTTGTCTTTGGTCGGGAGAAAGAATTTCAATCGACCAATCCGGATGAATGTGAAAACGGTTGGCAATCCTCCCAGCAGCATTAACCGGAATTCTCTCCCACCGAAACACGGAAATGTCAGGAACGATAGAGTTCCCCCCAAAGGTACAGCGTAACTCTGGGAATGCCATAGCAATTTTTTGGGGTTTAGCTGCTTGGTTTATGGCTGCGTATAATTCCCCTTGCAGCACACTATGTTCACCTTGAGGCATATTTTTTTGGAGAATTTTTCCATCAATAAACTCGGACGCTGGTTTTGTTTCTGGGAGTTGTAAAAACTCCTCTAGAGTTTGGGTTGGCGCGACTAGACTAATCATAAGCTAATTGAAAATTGTGAATTGAAAATTGCGAACGCTGACTGTCTCAACCAGGCTACGTGTCCTGCGCTATTTTATCTCCCGTTCTGGTGTAATTTGCTGGCGTTCGGCTGGGTACAGCAGAAAAATCGAGCCTCTCTTGATTATACCTGATATCTTGCAGCTCTGTCAAGAGACCCGATCGCCCGCCCGCTAGGTCTCCTGGTCCTGGGAGGACTACAGTTAATGCCAAAAAAATAGCCGATGCCTATCTGTGTTACTTGACAAGCATGATAATATAGTATATCATGGCTGTCAAGTGACACCGTCGGTAAGTTTAGCAGATCTCGTTAATGACAATGACTGAGCAATCTCTAGATAAGATTTTAGAAAGATATCAAAGGTCTTTTAGTGATAAAGTTTATTCTCAAGAGAATGACGAACTGGATCCCCTCATGAATGTGTTTGGCTTATCTCCTCAATTGAAAAGGGAGAACAGGCAGTATTGGGGACGGGAACTCGGTAGGTGTTGGCAGTTATTAGTGGTTGAAGTTTGCAAAACATATTGCGGTGATTTTCAACCGGAATTTAAGTTGGGAAATGATGAACCATGTGATTTAGTTGTTGGCAATTATGCAATCGATACTAAGTATTGAATTGGCTCCGGAGATTCAGGCACGCTGAAAAAATTTAAATCTTATGGTCCTTTACTCCGCGATCGGGGTTATGAGCCAGTCTTCCTAATACTGAGAAAGGATAATTTACCTGCTGCCATTACAGCCTGTCACAGTGGCAATTGGAATGTATACATTGGTGATGAGTCATTTGAATTTATTCAAAACTTGAGCGGTTTCGATCTCAAGAGTTTTCTTACTGAAAGAGCGGGAGAGTTCCCTGTGAACCGTTAAACCCTTCAAGGCGCTTATTGATTATATCTACATACTCGGGCACGATCTCAATACCGATAAAATTGATATTGAACTCCCGGGCAGCAACTAATGTAGTTCCCGATCCTGCAAAAGGATCTATCAAGATAGTCCTTGGGGTACGGGGGACAAATATTTCAACTAATTTCTGCATCAGTTTCAAAGGTTTAACGGTACAGTGAACGTTAAAATCTTCACTTTTATCTTTGGAAATATTTTCTAAAATATTAGATTGAAATCCCCCCAAGGTATCTTTAGTGTAGAAAAGACCCGTGCCATGCTGCAATAATGTCTCTAGGTAATTCTTGACCAGAGGCTTTTGCAAAACACAAATTGCTTCCCATTCATTCCTCAAGCAACTATGCCAGCCATCCCATTCTTCTGGACGCTCGTAACCTCTTTTCTCTAACTGTCGTCTGATATTTACTCCTTTGGGAATGCCGCTAGAACGCCGATAAACGACAATATCTCTCGCGTAAAAGCCAGCATCCTCAAGTGCTACCTGTACGTGGGCAACAGTACGAGTGCTGTTAAAAACTAGAACTGTGGCCCCAGGCTTGCAGATTCGGAAAAGTTTTTTTCCCCATTCAAGACACCAGTTTTGATAATCTTGAATGTTCTCTCGGTTCCGCTGATACCATCTCTCATTTCTAACTCCACCGGCCAAACCGCTCCCATAAGGAATATTTTTGACAAGTGTCTTACTCTCCTTAGTATTAATCCTGTCAATACGCCTGTTAATTTCTGAATCATCCCATTTGTGACCGATGAATTCATAGTTATAAGAGGGGTCGGTTATGCAGGCAGATATGTAATTATTCGGGATTGACTTCATGACTTCGCGGCAGTCACCAAGCAGTACTTCATTTAAAGGTTTTTTTTCCACATCACTCAAGCTACTTAAGTTCGATAGGTTTGATATTTGAAAATCAACATTTGGCTCGCGTCTCAGAATGTGACGATCCGGTGTCCCCCAAGATAGGCAGAACTGGAGGACATAGCCCCGTTCTACTGTTTTTCTGTTACGAACGCTGTGCTCATGATTTCTTTAATTACCTCCCATTCGGACTACATTTAATCTCGCGATTTATTTAAATTTGCAGGAGATCGAGCCTTTTTATTATTCTACCTGATATCTTGCAGCTCTGTCAAGAGACCCGATATTTCGCCCGATCGCCCGATAGATAATTTAAGGCTGTAGCAAAGCGATAATATTACCAGTTTATCCTTTTACTCAGTTACGCCAGCTTTCTGTTTCCTTGCTTTTTTTGCTTCATGCAGGGTTTCCCATTTTTCTGCTATTTCTGTTGCTGTCTCATACATGAGTTTAGCTTTCTCATAAGCATTTTTGGCAAGTTTTAGCAGTTCATCCATTTTTTGCTCATCCGGTAATTCTTGCATGGTTATTTCTCCAAACGAGTGATAATCAGTCTCACCTCTATTTTAACTTCCAGCACTCGACCTAGTAGGCTTGACAAATCTTCCCCAGCTTCCTGAATTTCCGCCTCAGTTACATCTGCATCTGAAATACTCTCCACAATATTTTGGATGCGTCTGGTTCTGGATGTTTCCACGAAAAATAAAACACTACTGAAATAAGCGAAGAACTGGTTCAGTCTATCATTTTCTGGAAAACGCGACAACAGAGGTCTGACTATATTCAGCCCTTCTGTCGCTTCTCGATCGGTCTGATTTAGTTTCTGGTTCAGTCTGTTAACGAGAGCTTGTATTTCTGGAGTAATAGGCATCTACATTAATCTATGTGACCAAAAGCTTTACTTACAGCTTGTTCAGGAAACAAGTAGAACATTTTTGTGCTAAACTAGAGCTATACTCAATGCAGACCCAATTCA
>JACOMV010000057.1 GCA_014324065.1 Hormoscilla sp. SP12CHS1
GCTGAATTGGGTCTGCATTGAGTATAGCTCTAGTTTAGCACAAAAATGTTCTACTTGTTTCCTGAACAAGCTGTAATATTGTGAACGTGAAACTCAAAGAGGGATTGATGCCCGACTTGCAACCTTGAGAACGTCATTTATATACTACTAGCGCTTGTGGAGTTTGTGGCAAAGCTAGTTTAGAACATTTGCGAGTGCAAGGTTGTGCCGTTATGCCACCTGGGTTACAGGTATCAGCAGAAGTTATCTACAGTTTACCAGCGCAACTCCGCGCTGCCCAAAGGATATTCGATCACAAGGGAGGTTTGCATGCCGCCGCCCTATTCGATCGCAGGGGAGAGTTGCTATCCTTAAAAGAGGACGTAGGGCGTCACAATGCCCTGGATAAATTAATTGGTACCGCTTTGCTCGGCGGTCAGTTGCCCTTAAGTAATCATATGATAATGGTCAGCGGACGCGCTCGCAACCTTCTGCTCTCTTGTAGACTTCAACGATCGTCCCTACTTGCCCGGGCGGTAAACTTTTGATATCTTCGCAATCATCATCTACTAAAGTCAATCTCGATCTCGGAATTTGGTTGATTAGCGCTACTGTATCCAACAGGTTAATTTTTTTCATCTTCTTGACTTAATGAATGCAGATACTAAACGAGGATTTACATTTTCTGTGGTAATTGAACCCCATCAGTTTCTGGTACAGCCCAATCTACTTTATATTGTATACCAAAATCTGTGGTATCTTGCTTGACAACTTCCCCTTCAATCGCGGAGTTTTGGATAAGCTCTCGCAATTGCTCTGCATTTTCGGCTTCCAGTCCCAAGCGGGACTTGAATACTCTAGCTTTATGCTTTCCGCTATGATGTTCTGGGTTCAAGCAATAACCAACCAGTTTTTGCATGGATATTTCTGCTCGATCGCCATTGGGTAATTTCATAACCTAGGGAAATTGAATCATGACAATATAGGTTCTCCATCTTCTAGTCGGGTCCGGGGGGCGTGAACGTGGGGGCTAGAAACCGGGTTTCTTTTACCAAATCTGGCGCCAGGAGCCAAAATTATCGCAGAAACCCGGTTTCTTGGTCAACGGTTCCGGGGGGCGCTCTGGCGAGGGCGGTGAAACCGGGCTTCTTTTCAGTGTAGCGGACTGGCTACGCCAACGCCCAAGCTTAAGCATTATATCCCTTAATCATAGATATAAATCAATCTTGTTTGTTTTTTTTAATAAAAATATCTATGATAAAGAGCAAGCCATAGACTTTTAGCAATGCAGTACCAGACAAACTTCGATAAAAATCTATCGTTTGGGGTCAGGTCAATCTATGTTACTGGGCTATGGTGAATGTTTCACCCCTATGGATGACCCATTCACAAATGAATACCTTTAGTCAAACCATTTGGTTAGTCCCGATCTACGCCCTCCTCGGTGCAGTGCTGACGGTGCCATGGTCGCCCGGTCTGATTCGCCGCTCTGGCCCCCGACCAGCGGGCTATGTGAATCTGCTGATGACTTTTGCGGCTCTGGTGCATAGCCTCTTCGCCCTACGGGAGGTTTGGTCGGCACGGGTGCATTTTTCGGTAAATTGGCTCCATGCCGCGAATCTGGATATTGCCTTTGATGTAGAGGCTTCGGCGACGACGGTGGGGGCGCTGGTCGTAATCTTGGGCTTGAATGCCCTGACCCAGATATATGCGATCGCCTATCTGGAAACAGACTGGGGTTGGGCGCGGTTCTACGCTCTCCTGGCCGTCTTTGAAGCCGGGATGAGCGCCCTGATGCTGGCCAACTCGCTCTTTTTCAGCTACGTGATGCTGGAAATCCTCACCTTGGGAACCTACCTGTTGATTGGTTTTTGGTTTAATCAATCCCTGGTGGTGACGGGGGCCCGGGATGGCTTCCTCACGAAGCGGGTGGGTGACTTGGTGTTGCTGATGGGAGTGGTGGCCCTCTATCCACTGGCAGGCACGTGGAACTATGACGAACTGACCGCTTGGGCCAGTGTGGTAGAACTGGATCCCACAGTTGCCACCCTTCTCGGTTTAGCCCTCCTGGCTGGCCCCTTGGGTAAATGCGCCCAATTCCCCCTGCAACTCTGGCTCGATGAAGCCATGGAAGGGCCAATGCCCGCAACGGTGCTGCGGAATGCGGTGGTGGTTTCAACTGGGGCCTGGGTGCTGATTAAGATGCAGCCCATTCTCGCCCTCTCGCCCCTGGTGGCAAATGCGGAAATTTGGGTTGGTGCCTTTACTGCCGTCAGTTGTGCCGCGATCGCCCTGGCCCAGGTTGATATTAAGCGGGTTTTTTCCTACGCGACCAGTGTCTATCTGGGTTTAGTGTTCGTCGCCGTCGGGACGGGACAGAGTGAAGAGGCGTTGATGTTGCTCTTGACCTATGCGATCGCCATGGGCCTGACCCTGATGAGCATTGGTGGCATCATCCTCAACAATATTACCCAAGATATTACCCAACTGGGGGGGCTCTGGCAACGTCGCCCCATTTCCGGGATCTGCTTTGTAGTCGGGGCCTTGTCCTTAGTGGCAGTGCCGCCCCTCGGTTGCTTCTGGGGTCTGGCAGAAATTGCCAATGGTTTACCCCCCCTGTGGCTGACCCTGTTGTTATTGGTGAATGGGTTAACCGCGTGCAGTTTAGCACGGGTCTTCGGTCAAGTCTTTACTGGTCCAGCAACGGATTGGACGCGGCGATCGCCTGAAGGTCTGTGGGCATTGGTGTTGCCGATGACAGTGCTGCTCGGTTTGGCCCTGCATTTGCCGCAGCTGCTGGCCGTCTTGGGTATATTACCGGATCTGGCATTGGTGACGCAACCGGCCACGTTATTAATGATGGGTTCAACCGCGATCGGTGCGGGAGTGGGACTTTTCCTCTATGCTTTGCCCACAGTTCCGAAACCAATTCGCCTACCCGTACCCGCCGTGCAAGATTTCTTCGCCTACGACTTATACACGGCGCAACTGTACAAAGTGACGGTCATTACCATAGTGGGATTTCTAGCTAAGGCGATCGATTGGTGCGATCTCATCCTTGTGGATGGTGCCGTGAATTTTGTCGGACTGTTTACGATGGCCAGCGGTCAAAGCCTGAAATACAACACCACTGGACAGGTGCAGTTCTATGCCCTCTCGATCCTGCTGGGTACGATCCTGTTTGGGTTGGTACTCTGCTACCCCGTTTTGTCTGCTTTGAATCTATCCATCTTGTAAATCAAACCCTTTTAAAACCATCACAACAGAATAAAATTTTGAATTTCAAATTTTGAAGAAAGAATTGACAACCCATGCTAACGCCATTACTTCTGATTCCCATGCTGGGCGCGATCGCGCTCGTGCTTTACCCCAAACCCCAAGCCAGTCGCGCGATCGCGACCATCTTCAGCCTGGCCAGCTTTGGGTGGACGGTCTATCTCCTCAGTAAGTTTGACCTCAGCCTGGGCGGATTCCAGTTTACAGAATTCTATCCCTGGGTGGAGCCGATCGGTCTCAACTACAGCCTGGGGGTTGATGGGATATCCCTGCCCCTGTTGGTCTTAAATAGCGTCCTGACAGTTATCGCCCTCTACACCAGTGGCGATCGCCGGGAACGCTTCCGCTTCCATGACAGCCTTATCCTGCTGATCAATGGCGGGATTGCCGGGGCACTCATAGCCCAAAACCTGCTCCTATTCATCATTTTCTATGAGTTGGAACTGATTCCGTTCTACCTGATGATTGCCATTTGGGGCGGTGAAAAACGGGGCTATGCTTCGACAAAATTTCTGCTCTATACTGCTGTTTCTGGGTTACTCGTAATCGCGGGTTTCTTGGGCATTGCCTTCAGCGGTGAATCCCCCACCTTTGAATTCAGCGCTATCGATCTGCAAAACCTGGATCTGATTCGGCAACTGTTTTTGCTGACAGCCTTACTGGTCGGTTTCGGGATTAAAACGCCCCTGGTTCCCCTGCATACCTGGATGCCAGACACCTACGTTGAAGCCTCCCCGGGAACGACAATCTTACTCGGTGGGATTTTCGCTAAGTTGGGCACCTACGGTCTCTTACGCTTCGGGTTGCAACTCTTCCCCGTCACCTGGCAGCTAGTTGCCCCTGGTTTGGCCATTATCGGCACGGTGAGTGTCATCTACGGCGCTATGAATGCGATCGCCCAACGGGACATTAAACGCATGGTGGCCTACAGTTCCATCGGTCACATGGGCTATATTCTCGTGGCCGCAGCGGCGGGAACGGAGTTGAGCGTGCTAGGTGCGATCGCCCAAATGATTGCTCACGGTTTAATCCTGGCCCTGCTATTCTTCTTGGTAGGAACTGTCGAACTGACCACCGGAACCCGGGATCTGGATATTCTCAACGGGTTAATGAATCCAATTCGCGGCCTTCCCCTCACCAGTGCCTTGCTAATTCTCGCAGGCATGGCCAGCGCGGGAATCCCCGGACTGGTTGGGTTTGCCGCAGAATTCATCGTTTTCCAAGGCAGTTTCGCCACCTTCCCCATCCCCACCCTCCTCTGTATCCTCTCCTCCGGGTTAACGGCAGTGTATTTTGTTATCCTGATTAACCGTACTTGTTTCGGCAGGCTGGACAATACCCGCGCCTACTACACCCGGGTCACCATCAACGAACAATGGCCCGCCTTGGTGATGACTGCAATCATCCTCTTTTTAGGGGTGCAACCCAACTGGTTGCTGCGCTGGATGGAACCTACTGCTACTAGCCTCGTAGCTGAATTGCACAACCCTCACTTCGCTGTTAGCCCGCCGGGGGTTAAAACCTCCGGCTAAAAGCTAAAGTCGGTTAAAACCGACTAATAATATGATGCTTCAAATAATTGTAGCATTGTTTTGAAAAAATACTATTAGATAATTTGATGGCCCCCTACTTCAAACTTCAATATGATTTCTGCAACTCTTGATTCGGCAACCACGCAACTCCCCCCCTCCACTCACAAATACGCCGAGGTAATCCATCGCCTGGAAGCAGGCGGATCGATGTTACCAGATACGCCAGAAAACTTAATGCAAATTATCGGCATTTACAAAGCCTATGCCGTGCCCATGGATTTCTACTGGCGCGATCTGCTCTACATTGCCGAGCGGGTTTTTCTCAATCCTTTACCCTTCTTTAAATACTTTCTGCCCCAGGAGTATTTAGACCTCCCCAACCACTATGCAGGAGATACGGCAGATTATCGCGTGTGGCAAAAAGGAAAAGCCAGCGCCCATCCGGAATTACTGGAGTTTATGGAAAAAGGAGAGTTAAACAAAAAACTCCCCAAATTGTTTCATCACCTCTGGCACGATCGGGTTAACATGGAATTTGCCGAAGCCTGTATGCGGGCCATGCTCTGGCATCAGGGCATGGGCGGCCAATTCAACGACTACCTGGAAAGCGAAGAATACATCGCCAACGCCGATCGGGCCATCAAAGCCTATTTCAAATTCAACCCTTTGATGCTGGGACTGTATAAACTATTCCCGGAGATGTTCTATGAAAAGGTCCGGGAACTCTCCTACTATGCCAACTTGGGGCTGTTTTGGGAAGTGATGGCTCCGGTATTCTTTGAAATGAGCGATCTCTACGATGCCGGGGAATTTAAGACGGTCCCCGATGCCATGAATTTTCTAGTCAACGGCATTTTTATCGCCGCAGGACGACCTATCTATCACCATGTTTACATTCGAGGTGAATGTTACGAAATTATCCCCAAATCTAAGGGCTTTATGTGGCTCTACGAAGCAGCATTACCCTACGTTGAAGCCGTGTTTTATCGGACTTCCCCTTTCCGGGGCACGAAATCCTACAACGCCCAAGCCCAACAAGTTCCCGCCGAACAAAAAGATTTCCACTACGGCATTCTCTACGCCGATGTTTTCCCCGTCGGCACCGCTGGCATTCCTCCCACACTGTTAATGCAAGATATGCTGCACTTTTTGCCCTCCTATTTAGTGGAATATTACCAACAGTATTGTCGGGGGGAAGACGATATGTTGATCCAGCTGGGCATTACCTTCCAACGATCGATGTATAACGTGACTTCCGCCGTGCTTCAAGCCTTGCGCGTGGCACTGCTTTATCCTTTAGACGATCCCAACCCCGAACATCGGCTGAAAAATCGCCAATTTTTTGAAGCCCAACTCGATCGCTTCGGGCGTCCGGAAGCACGGCTTGGTGATATTCAACGTCAAGAATATCGTTAAGCTGTTCCCGTTCGTAGTAAGCACTTCAGTGCTTTCCGGGCGAGGTTCGTAGTAAGCACTTCAGTGCTTTCCGGGCGCGAAAGCGCCTATTAATTGAGATAGAGAGAATAAGTATTCTCTTATCATTTTCAGCGGGAATAATGAAGAAATTCGGTGAAAAATATGCCAAATATTGTAGAAATTGCTGTCAAGAATGATGCGTTTAAAACCTTGGTAACGGCGGTGAAAGTGGCAGGGTTAGTGGAGGCATTACAGCAGCCAGGGCCATTAACAGTTTTTGCTCCCAATGATGATGCCTTTGGGAAGTTATTACCCGGAACAGTGGATACATTAGTGCAGAATGTGCCCCAACTCCAGCGCATTTTAACATATCACGTTGTCGCGGGTCGTTATACAACCGCAGAATTGCAGGATGTAGGGATGTTAACATCCCTGGAAGGTGCGCCAATTCCGATTCGGTGTGGCGAACCCTTTGAAGTGAAAAATGCCACAGTGGTGGCTGCCGATATTGAGGCGAGTAACGGCATAATTCATGTGATTGATACGGTGATTTTGATGGGCTAGAGCGTGGGTGCATCTCAATGCAAGAATTAAGAAACCCGGTTTCGCAGGAGTTACCCGGTTTCTGGGCGACTCGCGAATATGCTAGCAGCAAACATTTCGATGCACCCTCAGCGAAACCCAACCTGTTGTTGGGTTTCGTGCCTCAACCCAACCTACAATAGCGCCAAAGGAATGAAAATGTCAATATATTTTTATTGGGGAGAGGATGACTATGCCATTGAAAGAGCAGTGGCACAATTGCGCGATCGGGTACTGGATCCCAACTGGGCCAGTTTCAACTATACTACCTACTCAGAGTCAGGAGCAGATAGCGTCATCAAGGCACTCAATCAAGCCATGACCCCAGCCTTTGGGACCGGACAGCGTTTAGTATGGCTAGTGAATAGCAATCTATGTCAGCAAGCCTCCCAGTCCCTATTAGCAGAACTAGAACGTACCCTACCGGCGATCCCGGAAACCTCGGTGCTATTGCTAACCAGCAGCAGCAAGCCGGATGGAAGACTAAAATCTACCAAACTATTGCAAAAATATGCCCAAGTGCAGGAATTTTCCCTCATTCCCCCTTGGAAAACAGACCTGCTGGTGCAGCGAGCCAAGAAAACTGCCGCAGAAGTAGGAGTGAAACTAACTGATGAGGCGGCTGAACTGTTAGTCTCTTCTGTCGGTAATAACACGCGGCAACTGTTTAATGAATTGGAAAAATTGCGGCTTTATGCAATTGATAGGACAGTAGATGTGGCCGATGTGGATGCTTTGGTGAGAGATAACGCTACCAATAGCTTGCAGCTAGCCAGCGCGATCGCATCTGGGGATGTGGGGTTTGCCTTAAGCTCGATCGCCAGTCTGATCGAGCGCAACGAGCCAGCTTTGAAGATAGTAGCCACCTTAACAGGTCAGTTCCGCACCTGGTTATGGGTGAAACTGACGATCGCCGCTGGGGTGCGGGACGATCGGGAGATAGCACGAGCAGCAGAAGTCCACAACCCCAAACGCATCTACTTCCTGCGCCAAGAAGTAGCAGGGCTTAACTTGTGGCAACTGCGACAGACATTACCTTTGCTGCTAGAATTAGAAGTCAGCCTCAAGCAAGGAGCCGAAGAGATGTCCGCACTGAGTAGCAAAATTATCGAACTCTGCCTGCTTTACCAGTAGTTTGTAGTTCCACGTTGCCTGTTCCCGCGCGAGGAAGCACGCTTCGTGCTGACTACGAACGCTGGCCGATTCCGATTTTTCGGACCGTCCGCGGGCCGATCGGGGCTGGAACTTATAGTCGAAAAATAGTTCCAATAAGATTGAGAGTTCTATTTTTGTTACACAAAATCATGATCGATTATCACCTTGAGAGACCGGAACCCAAGCAGATGCTGTCAAAATCTTTGATTGTCGGTGCTCTTTCTACTGTTGGTTGGCTTTTGGGACTGGTTCCTGCCTTGGATGTTAGCCCATCGGCAAGCTTTGCCACCCTTGAGTTTGAGACTTCCGATTATGCTCAACAGCATAATCCCCAACAGGTGAATGCTTTTGCGCAATCTATCCTGGAAATTGAGCTAGCGCGGGAAGCCACTCAGCGGCAGAACCCTGGCACTGCTCAGAATTTTGAATGCGACATAGCATCGGGCAAGGTGATGGATATCAACAGTTTTGCTAGTGAAATTCGCCAGCCAATTCAGAATCTGTGCAATCAGTCTCAATCCATTTTACAGCAAAATAGATTATCCGCAGCTCAATTTCGGCAGATGAAGAACAGATACGATCGCAACCCGCAGCAATATCCCAAAATTACTGCAGCCTTTGGCAGGCTGTGCCAGCAGAATCAATATAAAAAGCTACAAGTTTGCCGCTAGGAGTCCGACTAGGGCTGTTGCGGGAGTCGGACTAGCTGATAAAATCGGATGGATGAGCTTCGAGAGCCCTATGACCAACCAATGCGATTGTCAGACACCACCGACATCCAGTCCGAGAGGGTCGGTCAAGAAACCGGGTTTCTTTGGTCAGAACATTGATATCTCGTTCATAACTGCACCAGAAACCCGGTTTCTTCCAATACTTGACAGATGTCCACGGTCCGCGGACGGCCCGAAAAATCGGCATTGGCGTACACTGAGCCTAGGAATACTAGCCAGTATCGCCTCTATTGTATCTGGATGTACCTCCGCCCCGCCACGCTCCGGGCCCCCTCCGCTGCCCGGTGGGGTGGAAGTGCCGCCCCCGCCCCCGCGGGTTTTTCTCAGCGATGAGGAAGTCACAAACTATGCCAAAGCTGTGCTGGCGATCGAGCCCTTCCGACGGGCCGCCTACAATCAAGTTGAGCAAAACTCAAGCAAGGTGCCGCTGATTATTTGCAACCAGCCTCAAACTCTAGCCGATCTGCCCTTAGATGTCAAAGAGATTGCTGTCAATTATTGCACTAGATCTCTTGAGATTGCCCAAAGAAATGGATTCACGGTTACCCGTTTCAATGATATCACCGCTAACTTGCCAGCATATCGGGATCTCAGACAACTCCTGGAAGATGAATTACTCCGCCAACAAAAAAACTCTTTCACTCAATAAGGAGCTGACTCTCACTAAATGTCTACCTGCAGATCCTGATGTAGCGGTCAGCTTTACTCTAGCACTCACGGCAACTGAGCGCACCCGTAGCCGTCACCGCTTTGAAACACCTGACGATCGAGTTGTCTATCTGCGTTTACCTAGAGGTAAGGTACTGCGGGATGGCGATTTATTGCAAACGGAAACCGGCGATCGATTAGTGCGGGTAACGGCCAAACCCGAACCCGTGCTGAATGTAACTTCCCAGAGGTCATTAGATCTGCTGCGGGCAGCTTATCATCTGGGAAATCGCCATGTTCCCCTGGAAGTCACTCCCACCTATTTGCGCCTCGAATCAGATCCGGTATTGAAGACAATGCTAGCACAAATGGGTTTAGAAGTAACTGAGGCTGTTTTACCTTTTCAACCAGAAACGGGGGCTTATGGACATCACCATTAGTTAGTTGTTAGTTGTTAGTTGATTGCCCATTCAGCCATTCGCAATTCTCCTAAAGAGTGAAAACAGTAGGTATTACGACCTTTAGCTTTTGCTTGATAAAGGGCTTTATCCGCAGCAGCTACTAGGTCTTTTTGGTAAAGTTGATGATGGGGAAAGATACTATAAATACCCATGCTCATGGTAACATATTCACTCGCAGAGGAAGATGCATGGGGAATCTTCAGTTGTTGGATCTCTAAACCGATAATTTTGGCGACATGCTGTGCTCCATAGAGATCCGTTTGCGGTAGAATGACAGCAAATTATTCCCCGCTGGTAACGAGCAACTAAATCTCCCGGCCGCTTGAGATTTATGCTAATAGCCCGGGCAACTGCCCGCAAACAATTATCTCCAGCTTGATGACCGTAGCGGTCGTTATAGAGCTTAAAATAATCCACATCGCAAAGAATTAAAGATCGGGGCGATCGCTCTCGGATACCTCGCCGCCATTCTTGGTGCAAATATTCGTCAAAACGACGGCGGTTGGCGACTTGGGTCAAGCCATCGATACAGACCAGAAGTTGTAGTTCAGCAGTTCTTTCCATCACCTTTTGCTCTAATTCCTTGGAGGTTTGACGCAGACGCCAATCACCAGAGCTATCCCTGAGAGTGCTAAGACTGATATTCCTGCTAACATGATAAATGTTATCTTCAGACTATCATGGGTCTGAGCTATGAAACTGTCTAGAGACTGAGTAATCCCCAATACTCCCCGCACATCCCCAACTTTCCAGTCTTTTTTAGGACTATCTGGATGAGTATTATGACAAGCAATGCAACTGGGTTCCATGATGATCGCCTCTGCATACCTAAATGAGATCCGATCTTCAAGCTTCTCTTTGCGAAAAAATGCCTGTTTCGGATGTTTTCTCAGATAGCCTATCGCTTCCTTTTGAAAAGCATCTTTTGGTCCGCCAGTGGCTTTTCGATAGCCAAAAGGAAAGTCGCTATATAGCCGCACCAAAGTCCCCGGATTATCTGCACTGATGCGTCCCCCGAGCTCGATCGTGTAGGTAGCTGGATTAGGAATCGCCCCTTTTCGATCGTGATACAGGTGGGTAACGGTAATCCCATCAATTATTTTGGCACGCTCGACCGCGTTTTCGCTATAGAGGATGCGGGCCTCGTTGAGGGCCTCGGCAGACAAGACGGCATTCTGAAGCGCTTGGGATTCAATCAGGGTCAAGGAAAGACCTGTCGTACTCGACAGCGCTATCCCCACCCCAATGCAAAACCTGATCGCCAGCACTAGGATCGTCCGCTTGTAGAGTAGAGCAGAGCAATGAATTTCCCTAAGAGTTTTGAGATTAATTCGAGCATCCAGTTATCCATCCTACCAAAGATACTTATTCCCAATTAAAATCGCTCAGTTGCACAACACCTGCACGGCTTGCTATAGTAACTACAGTAGGATAATTGGGTAAAATGACCAATGACAAACTATTGTATATACTGCAGCTGGCTAGTCCAGCCCTGCCAGTAGGTGCTTATAGCTATTCTGAGGGGCTGGAGGTGCTAGTTGAGACTGGGGCCATCGCCTGCTGGGAAAACCTGAGACAATGGTTACGGGCAGAATTGCGCTATGGGGCAATTTCTATAGAAGCGGCAGTAATGCTACGGGCCCTTTGGGGGGCGGCGAAAGGGGACAAAATGGCATTGAGTTACTGGAATGCATGGGTGGCGGCGGCAAAGGAAACGGAAGAGTTGCGCCAACAAAGCTGGCAAATGGGGCGATCGCTTTCACGGTTGCTGCGAGAAATGCAACCCGAATTGAAGACATTGCTGGATGCTTGTGGGACTGACTGCCATTATCCGATCGCCTTTGGCATAGCAGCATATCACTGGCAGATTTCCCCCTACGATGCTATACTTGGTTACTTGCACAGTTGGGCAACTAATCTGATCACGGCAGGAGTTAAACTTATACCCTTGGGTCAAACTAGAGGGCAAAAGCTACTGCTAGACTTACATTCAGATATTGCTCATGCCACTCAAAATATTTTATCCTTAGAAGATGACGACCTTTGTAGTTGTAGTTGGGGACTGGCCCTAGCAAGTATGGCTCATGAAACACAATACATGCGATTGTTTAGAAGTTAAATTATTAATCAACATGAATGCTTTGCGAGTCGGAATTGCCGGACCAGTAGGTTCGGGAAAAACAGCCTTAGTTGATGCCCTTTGTAAAATTATGCGCGATCGATACAGAATTGCGGTGGTGACCAACGATATTTATACCCAGGAAGATGCCCAGTTTTTAGTGCGATCGCAGGCCTTAGAGAGTGAGAGAATAATGGGGGTCGAAACAGGGGGATGTCCCCATACAGCCATTCGGGAGGACGCTTCCATAAATATAGTAGCAATAGAAGAAATGGAGAGGAAATTTCCCGAGTTGAACTTAATGTTGGTCGAGAGTGGCGGGGACAACCTGGCAGCAACCTTCAGCCCGGAACTGGTAGATTTAACAATATATGTAATAGACGTAGCGGCGGGAGATAAAATACCGCGCAAAGGGGGACCAGGAATTACCAAATCTGATTTGCTGGCGATCAACAAAATTGACCTCGCCCCCCAAG
Organism: Hormoscilla sp. SP12CHS1; assembly: GCA_014324065.1. GTDB lineage: Bacteria > Cyanobacteriota > Cyanobacteriia > Cyanobacteriales > Desertifilaceae > Hormoscilla. The sequence continues at coordinate 12,376 of JACOMV010000057.1, forward strand.
TAGGCGCAGATTTAGGTATTATGGAACGAGATGCGAAAAAAATGCGCGGGAACAAACCCTTTGTATTCACCAACTTGAAAACTCAGCAAGGACTGCCAGCGGTGGTTGAATTTATCGAGTTAAATATGCTAAAATAAATCGCAAACGATCTCTAACTCAGTGAATGTCAATTTTGAACCCAAGATTCTCAAGCAGTTAGCCAAACGCGGCTGGACGGTTAGCGATGGTACAGGCGACTATTAACAACCCATACCGTACAGTTGCTACCACAGACACGCGATATTTGTCTGAAGGAAATAGGAACAACGATCCGGCGACTGCTTACATTAACCAAGATAACAGTTATGTCGTTCGCAATGACAATACTGGAACTGTTGTCCAAATATAAAATCGCAATGACTCCAACTGGAAGTCTCCGTTTTAAGTGAGGATATAAATGCTGTCAGAAACAAACATTTTAGAACAATATTCCGCGCAAGGATTTGTGCTAGGTGGGGAACTTTATCTATCCCTACCACAAGCTTTTAATTTGATCGCAGATTGTTATCAAAATAATCTAGCAGTTATTGGGATAGAAGGGTTTATCTGTGAGAAAGGAATGCTGGAACCGCAGCTAGATGCGATCGCCGATTTTTCCAGCAACAATTCCGATAACTGGGACTCCTATCGCGATATCTGTTATCAATCGAGTCGTAATTTTCTTCATCAGGTCCATTCTCTCAAAGGACTTGTTTTCTCTTTCGTTATTTTATCGGAGAAAGAATGGATATCATCCGATCGCGAGTCTGATTTTGTGGAATATCAGAGTATTGGTTGACGGGCGATCGCCTCTGGGGAGTTGACAGGCAATCGCGCTTTTATGCCAAGGAGTTATAGATATCAGAATGCCAGGGTGCATCTCAATGCCAGACATTCGTAGGTTGGGTTGTCGAAAGTTACCCAACAAGCGCAACGCTAACAACATCTACTTGTTGGGTTTCGTGCCTCAACCCAACCTACGACATTAATATTTTTGCTTCTATGAGATGCACCCGAATGCCACGCTCTTAAAACGGTGTCTCCACTGATTTAATCAATACGCAAACCGTCCTCATCTATCAACTATTAACCAATGTTTTTCTGTTGTTATACTGAATTTTCGCTGCTATGATTTATCTGAATGCGGTTGTAAACATTCCAACCTGCAAATAGGAGTAGAAGTAAAGCCACACCCGTAATTACCAATCTAGCGCCTGGACCAATCAAGATCCAAAACTGCGTGCAGTAGATGAAAAATAGATTGATCGCTCCATATTCGGGAGACTCATCGATCGCAACAGCAAGGGTTTCGAGGTTGTTGCCAACCTTAATGGCGGGACCCTGTTCCTGACTCAACTGCTGTACGCGATTTTGATGACGAAGTAGAAGATCCCCCAGTCCAAGTGATGGGTAAGAGTTGGAGAACATCTTGCTCCGGAATGCGATCCTGGCAATGTCGTGGTAGTAAGTGTAGCACCACTGGCAAAGGCTGTTGGCTGTTGTGAATTCAAGCACCCACGGACTCGACGTTCCTTGCATAACAGCGCCGTAGATATATCCTCCTGGTTTGACGTACCCACGAATGACAACATTGCTATACTTAGACCAAAGCAGATCGCCCAGCAGTTCAAAAGGGAGCATCCCATTTATGCCTTAAGCATATATACTCAGTTAACAAAAAATTCCCCAAAAACGATTGCTAGTTAGCTATGATAATTTAAATAAGTACAGCGAAGTTTGAGATAAAAATCATCAAAGGGGGAATTTTGATTGCGGCTACCCAGTTCTGAATGAATATTTGAAACGATACGCTCTGGCAATTCTGGCGCTCGCGAGAAGACACGCGACCAGTCGGCGATCGCCGACTGATGGAAGAATTAAATAATTACATCGGAGCACCGGCGATCGCAGCAACAACACTCTGTGCGAACTAACTCGGCAGGCGATCGCCTGCCGAGGATGACGATCTGCTGCGCCTGCGCCTGGGTGAATGGATCGATGAGAATAAAGAACCTGATGTCACCTTGACAGAGGAACGACGAGAACATGCTATAGTATATAACTCAAGTTGCGACCTATAAAAATTGGATACAAAAAGCAATTATAAAGAGAATCATTTTCAACTCTAATCC
>JACOMV010000058.1 GCA_014324065.1 Hormoscilla sp. SP12CHS1
GACGACTCTGGCAGCGTGGGGGGCCGGGAGCCTGCGGAACTCACAAGTTACCCGGAGGCCGATAATTACCCGACGAGGCTCCGCCTCGTGACTTCCCATTCCCAGGGAGACCCTGGGAACGAGGGTAGCATATACACATTTTTTTCTTTTTGTCAATCGCCCTCTACTGGACTGACGCTCTAGCGCTGCGCACGGCTACGCTGCGCGAATGGCTGCACGCTCCGGTAACCCTACGCTACGCAGTGCGCGAACGGAAAGTCAATGGTTCATGACCCTAAAGCCATGAACCACTAACTATATTCTTGCATTGAGATGCAGAGCGTAAATGCTTACCGTTGATTGCGGGCTAGGGAAGCCAGTTGCAAAATTTTCTGCCAGTGCTTTTGCACCTGTTTGGGTTTACATTGGAGGGATGAGGCAATCTCGGCCTCACTGACACCAGATTGCTTGAGCTGCAATATCTGTTGCTGTTCAGGGGAAAGTTTTTCCACAAAATTAGACCAGTTAGCGGTGGTCATGCCTAGATTTTGCTCAATATCCGCACCCAACCATTGATGCACTAGCTGCCATTGGTGAGAACAGGAGAACTTTTCTACATGATACTTGAAGCGCTGTTGCAGGTAATCTCGCTGACGCGGTGAAATACCAAGGGTACGATCGATCTCTGAGGCGGGGAAGTCTTGGAGTTTGAGATTGAGATAATCAATACAGTCAAACTGTTTTTGGGATTCTAGGTATTGCACCAGTTCAGAGATGACCCGATCGCGCAATACGCCTTCAGATGGGTCCACTGCAGCAGCAACCATTTTCTCCCGTACCTGGGCGATCGCGGGGTTACGGCTATGAATTTCGGCTTCTTCTCCTTTGCTAGATTCTACAGCCATTTCAATATCTAGGGACATTTCTGGGGGTTGGCGGCGAGCAAAATTCTGAGCCCGCAGTATGATTAACCTCTGGGTTATTCCCCTTGGTAAGTTGATGCGACGCTTGGCATAATGCTCAGTAAAGGTCATATATTCTGCCAATTCTAGTCTGGTACGGGGGGTGTAATCTTCTGGCAGTTGGTTTTCTCTGCGGAAGGCTTTGAGGGTTTCGACGTAGAAACTTTGCAGGAAGTCCTCAATCAGATTGTACCGGGCATTGAAGCCTAACTGGGAGCCATTATTAGTGATATGGCGGTAAATCATTACGCTCAGGTTGCTGTGTAGTTCGCTGCGCCCCTGCCTTGAACCTAGTTTATAATATTCCAGACATTTTTGCAACCGATGTCGTGCTAAGGTCAGCTGCCAGGAACTGACAAGGCCAGAACTAGCGATGCGATCGCTCTTTCCACAAATCCGCTGCACTTCGGTAGCTATTCGAGTTATCACTGCACGAGCTGACAGAGAAGTGATTTTCGTCCCGATCGCGTAGCGTGCGCGCAGCGCAATCGCGGCCTGCAATTCTGCCCATAGTACCTCAACTAAGGCGGTTGTGTCCATAACTGTCTCAGTCGGGGTGAGGGCAGACTGGGATTTATAGGTGGCAGAGTCTTTGACTGACGGCAAATCTACAGGGGACCGGCTGCAAAGATTTACTTGTGTGGCGTTCATCATCGCTTCTCCTCTGGATAAGTAGTTGTTGTTGCTCTCTACAATTGACTATAGGCAACCACAACTCTCACTAAAAAGGAGCGTGTACAGTTCCTGATAGGAACACAGGTTCTGGGAATATAGGAGTATGGGGAGTATTGGGGCTCTGGGAGCGCTAATCCTTGCTGTCTAAGGACTAAAGGCTGTTTTCGCCCCCCCTGGGGGCTGACGCCCCCCCCAGTGTGACAATCCCGAAACTGTCCTGCCGTTTCCTCGTTCCCACGGCGAAGCCGTGGGAACGCCCCTGACGCCAAAACAGGGTTTGAGTATCAGCTAGATGAGGGGACTAAATCCATACTGCTGCTGCTTCCCAGCCTAGTCCTTGCCGGACAATCGCCGGTTCATTATCTGTGAAGTCCAGAATGGTGGAAACCTGATATGTCAGTTCACAGGAGTCATCGACTATCACGTCTACCAATTTTTCCAGACTGTCAAATAGTTCAGCTGTAGAGGTGTAATCTGATGTCTTGGGTACTGGTGCCATCTCCACGGTTCCCGAAAAATCGGAACCCACTAAATGAGCTGAAGTAGAAATAATTGGATTGCCTAAGGAATTCAATAATTCCTGGCACACCGGATGATTGGGAACGCGAATGCCAGTGGTTTTGCGTTTCGGTGCCATCACCAGTCGCGGCACTAATTTGGTGGCTGGCAAGAGGAAGGTGTAAGGCCCTGGAATCAGATGTCTCATAATCCGATAAGCAGAATCCCTGACAGTGGCATAACTTGCCACATTAGACAAGCTGGAACATAAAAAGGTCAAGGGCTTATCATTAGACAGCTGCTTGATGCGTCGGACTCGTTCTACTGCCGATTTAACGTTAAGATCACAACCGATCGCATAAACTGTGTCCGTGGGATATAACATCACGGCACCATCCCGGAGAGCATCCCTAATCTCTTCTATCAGGCGTTTTTGGGGTGTCTCGGGATGGACTATGTATATAGTGGCCATATTGAGATTGCTGATGAGTATTAAGGATGAACAAGTTAGCGTATCTGGAATGTCCTACTGGCATTGCTGGTGATATGTGCTTAGGGGCACTGGTGCATGGGGGTGTACCCCTAGATTACCTGATTGAGAAACTCTCTCACCTGGGAATTTCTGATGAATACCAGCTGAGGGCAGAACTTGTTCATCGCCATGGCCAGCAGGCAACTAAAGTCTATGTGGATCTATATCAATCTGACCATTCCCATGATGAACATCACTCTGAAGAACTCCATTCCCATTCTCCTACACGCCATTTGCCAGAAATTGAACAGATGATCGAATCTGCTGGCCTGCCAACCCAGGCACAAACTTGGAGTTTGGCAGTGTTCCGGAAGTTGGCCCAGGCCGAAGGAGCGGTGCATGGAATCGATCCAGAACGGGTGCATTTTCATGAGGTAGGTGCTACGGATGCGATCGTGGATATTGTCGGTACTTGTTTGGGGTTGGACTGGTTGGGTATTGACCAGCTTTATTGTTCTGCGCTACCGACTGGTGGTGGCACGGTGCGGGCGGCCCACGGTCAGTTGCCGGTGCCCGTGCCAGCCGTGCTGAAGCTATGGGAAATGGGCCAGGTTCCGGTTTATAGTAATGGCATAGAGCGGGAACTGGTAACTCCTACTGGAGCGGCGATCGCCACTACCCTCGCCACCAGGTTTGGTACTCCACCTGCCATGACTATCCATAACCTGGGGCTAGGTGCTGGTTCCCACTCACTGCCTCTTCCTAATATCCTCCGCCTGTGGATTGGAATGCGCTGCGCGCACGCTACGCGAACGGACGGGCCTTGGAAAGAGGATCTGCTTAGCCCTAATTTAGAAACGATCTCTGTTTTAGAAACGCAAATCGATGATTTGAGTCCTCAGGCGATCGCTTATGTCTTTGATGCCCTATTTGCCGCTGGTGCCGTAGATGTGTTTACCCAGCCTATTGTCATGAAAAAGTCCCGACTGGGGGTGCTGCTAACGGTGATTTCTCCTCCGGGAAAGTTGTCTGCTTGTGAAGCTATCCTCTTTCGCGAGACTAGCACTTTAGGGATCCGCCGATCGCTCCAGCAGCGCTCTATTTTACGACGGGAAATACAACCGGTGCCGACTCCCTATGGTGAAGTGCGGGTTAAGGTTGCCTGGACTGGTAATGATATCAGCAATGTCCAGCCGGAATACGAAGATTGCGCCCAGTTAGCTAGGGCAAGTAACCTGCCTTGGCGGCAAGTTCGCCAACTGGCGCTGCAATGCTGGTATCAAATGAACAGTGATGGTTGATTTTAAGCCTAGTCCAAAATTGCCGTTATAGCTCACGCTACGCTATCGTGGGTTGCCTCGATTTTACCGGAAGCCCCAACATGCAGTTTAGATGCGCGACATCTGACTAGGCCATAAACCATTTATTCTCAACCATCAACCGCTGCTTAGGTTTCTGATGCTGCTTCTTCGGACTCGGAGGCTACATCTGACTCTTCACTGACTGATGCTGCTTCTTCGGACTCGGACGTGACATCTGAAACTTCTGGAGAGGTGTCTGATTTGGCCTCATCCTGCGTAGTTTCAATCATCTCCGGGACGCTAATCACTTCTTCTGGGCCTGAACTTTTTTCGACTTCCACATTGTTGCAGGCCGCGATCGCCCAGAGCATGATTCCCGCTAGCAGGACTGTTACAATTTTTTCCAGTCTGATTTTTTTCAGCACCGCCATTATTCTGTTCATATACTCTTTCACAATTACACCATTTCCACTATATCATTAATCTACTTGCATAGCTGTCTACCTAAGCAATCAAGTGGTTTGCTCTTCAATTCTTTCGGGAAAATCTTCTGGCTTTATCACCTCATTTATTTGGTAAAATCCTCGATAGTTATCTAAATCTGCTAGAGATAGATCGGCTCGATTAGCATTTTTCATTTTGATTAAATTGTATTGTACATTATCGGCATAAATGGCCAAGGCGATATTATATACTTCCATAAAATTTATTACCCCTTGGCATTCTGATTCCGGATAATCTTGATAACAATGGAGCAACTCCGCTATCTTAGCTTCTAACTCTAGCTGGTTTACATATTAAAATTCTTTTCAGAATTACAATTACCAGATTCAGGGGATTTCCTTGAGATAGCAGGATAATTAATAAGGGAGAAGGCGAGCGACTATTTTCTGTTGTTAAATATTCTATGACGCGATTATATGTTCTTAGCAGTAAAGCTTTGGTTAATATTTGCTCGTGACGATCGTGATAAATATTTGCCAACCTTGGAGATATATTTGCTTTCATTGTCTCGACAAATACGGTATTATCTAATCCAAAAGCTAGATATTCTTGGAAGCTTTACTTGAATTATTTGTAGCTAATCCCTTGAGTTTGTTGAATAAAAATCTCCGCTAGGTTGACATAGCTATACTGGCCAGATCTGGCTAAAATTATTTTAATTAAACGCAGCATCCCATCCCCCACATTCGTCGGGTTTTCGGGGGTGTCCTTTCTCGACTCAGAACGAGCAGTATACATCGCTAGATCGAATTTGAACTGTTCTTTCAGTTCTAGCGATCGCGTCCTGACCGCATTCCTTTGTTCTACTGAGTTGTTGAAATCGACATATTGAGGCGCTAATAGATAAGCTGTATAACGCTGACTCCAATCTTTTGACCGATCGCCAGACTGTTTATATTTAGCACAAAATAGTTTTAACTCTTGGTAGTCTTTGCTATTGATGAATTTTTTTAGCTTCTCAGTCGCTTGAGGGTTGGAGAGTAGCTATATTTACTAATCATTGGATCTGTAAAACTTTCTACATCTTACACCAGTCACCGGTTCCCAGTCGATCGGGAGACAGCAAAACTGCTATGGGAGAGAATTATATGCCATAACTCTCTCCCATATTAAAAATCAGATATATGAGAATGGGGGCAGAGGGACTTGAACCCTCACGACTTTTAAGGTCAACGGATTTTCATCCTCCCGCAGCTTTCGCTGCTGCCATCACTGGCTTTGAGAATTGGACCCTCCCTTTACCCTCGACTTGACGTTAGGGTAGCTCCCGTCGGGCCTCTGCACCTTCCGGTTTTGTCGTCATTTGTCCTAGACAACTGTTTCGGCTTGGCTCAGGATTGCCTTGTCTGTTGCCAGATTTAGGTTTCCCTGAATTTGAGAGCTTCCACTTGACCGATTTCTCCACCAAGGCTCAGTTTTCTAAGTCCGTAGCGTTAAACTAAGCCAGTCCGTCACCGGACCGACTCGTCTTCAGAACCGGACGTGAGACTTTCACCTCATCCGGCTCCTCGATGATGCCACCCTTTTCATGGTACGACAACTACCATCACGGGCAGTCTTTACATCGTGGCAATGCTTGTGCAGTAGCTGGATGTTGTCCCCCTGGTACTTACCACCTAATGAAAGTGGTTTGACGTGGTCAACTTCCCATTTGTCTTCTTCTCTGAACGTCAGTCCGCATTCTGTACACTTGCCCTTTTGTCTCTTGAGTAGCGAGGCCACTCGGTTGTTTAACTCAGGGCTTTTACCTAACCTTGTGCTCCAGTATGTGAGATTACCATCCTGTGGGCTTGCTGTTCCTATCACCTTACTGTGCCTCACTATTTTCACACTTGCGTGCTTCATCAGTCTGTAGTCCTTGTCTCTGAATTCCCACGTTCCTTTATCAACAGACCAGTAATTACTGGCAATCCAGTGCTTGGACTTGTTAGGGTGCCGTCTATTTGCCCAGTTCCACAGTGTCTTCCATAGATAGTCATCAATTTCTGCGTAAGTTTCCTTACTCACAACTGTTCTGAAGTAGTTTGACCATCCTCGTATTATCGGGTTCAGTTTCTTAATCAGTGCAGCCTGCGGCGCATTTCTGTGCCCCTTTACTACTTCGGCTAGTCTCACTTTGTGCCTATCTATTAATTCCTTGCTTGGTTTGATTAGGGTTTTGAATCCTAGGGGTTCTCCATGTCCGTTAGTGCCTGTGTGGTACTTTCCTACCTCATGTTGCCTTACGTTGAACCCCAGGAAATTAAATCCTGAATTATCACCTTTCAGCGTAATACTCGTCTTCTCAGGCTTCAGCTCTAACCCTATTCCTCCCAACCACTCAGCTATCGCCTCTTGCGCTTTCGAGATCGTCTCCCTGTCCTTGTGTATTACCACAAAGTCATCGGCGTACCTGACTACTGTCAGTTCGCTCCTCTTTTTCTTTGTCACCAACAACTTTACCTTCTCCTCTAATCCATGCAGGGCCACATTGGCCAACAAGGGTGATATGACCCCGCCTTGGGGAGTGCCTTCGGTTGTCTTGAACATCCGTCCTACATCTATCACACCGGCTTTTAACCATGCGCGTATTTGTCGCCGGAAGTTAGGTAAGGTATTTAGTTTTTCTAGCAGCGCTTGATGGTCAATTTTATCGAAGCATTTTGCAATATCCGCATCCAAGACCCACTTAGCCTTATATCTGATACCGAGAAATATTGCCTCGATTGCATCATGGTACCCTCTACCCGGCCTGAAGCCATACGAGTTAGCTTCAAAATACGCTTCCCATTCGGGTTCCAGCGCAATCTTCACTAACCCCTGTAGTGCTTTGTCATACATCACAGGTACCCCTAATGGACGCTTTTCTGTCTTGCCCGGCTTTGGTATCCAAACTCGTCGAGCTGGTTTTGCCTTGCTTTTGACCTCCAATTGTCCTACCAATTCTATCCTTTGCTTTGGGCTCAACGTCTTCACGCCATCCACACTAGCAGTGTTCTTTCCTTGGTTTTCTTGTGTTACCCGTCGTACTGCCAGACACTTGGCTGACCAGGATTTACTCAGTAACCTCTGGAGCTTGCGAACTGTACGCTTATCGCCACGTAGTGCCGCTCTGTAAATTCGCTTTTGCAGCTTGAAAACTCTCCGCTCTAGCTTGCGCCAAGGGATTGTTCTCCATTCATACATCGGTTTTGAGGCCGTGTTCATAACGTTTGTACTGTTACTCACAACTTCACATTTGACATTATCGTGAGGGCGTCAGCTTATCCCATCCATTACAGATAGGCTTTTGCTTCTCCACTCAATCCTTCCCAGCTATGACCTGCCATATGTAAGCAGATGTTGCGCCTTTGCTGGCTACTCTACCTATCGACCGGTGGTAGAGAGTACATAACTGGGTTACTTCGTTCCTACAGACGATTGGTTGTAGTTTTAGATGGGTTCTGTCCGCCGGGTTTCTTGTCAGTGCTTATTGGTCGGGTAGAAAACCGCCAATGACCTGTATCCTTCCCCTTTTGGGGCCAGTGTTTCAGCCTTATTACACTGGTTCGTAATGACGACGTTTATCGAACCTTCGCTTACGCTCATCATGACTACTTGCTCGACGTTAACCGGTTTGGGCTACCAGTCAGGGCGCCTTTCATTCCCGCTTTACGGATTGATGCCATCGCTACCGTAGGGAGCGTGCTGTCACTTCTGCACCTGAAGGGGTGGACTTTCACCACCATCATCTGTAAGTTGTCAGGGCTAATGAAACCCTGCTAGCGGTCACCATTATTAACATGTGTCAACTCATTTTACGCTAAACGAATCGCACGTCTACCATTCCGCCATGCCCCCTTGGCATCTCTGCGCTCGTGGTTTATCTACACAACTTTCTCATCCTATCATCGATCCTGGCAAAGTGCAAGGGGATCTGAAAAAAATTTTTTCCTCTATGTGCCGGTTTCTATCTTACCCTGGTGCGGAAATTTTGGGGAGGCAAGGGGTAAAATGGTTGAGACCACTGGCATCTATACTTTCGCGGGCTATCCCAAGCGATGAAAGGGAAATTGTCATTGCCAGGGGGGAATTCCTGACCGCCCGGAACATCACCGGTAGTCCCCCCGGAACGCGCAGTAGCAGATTGCTTCGTGCCTCGCAACAAGCGCAGGAGTGCTAGCAATCGAAATCCCAGCGCGTGGAGATTGCTTCGGGGGGGAGTTGCGACCAAGTACCTAGAAGCCTACATCTCTCATATTTGAGGTCAACTTAAGTACGTTCAGGGCAGTTATATGTAATTAAAGTATTATTTATTTACGTACTGTTACGGTTGATTGTCTGAGTCATATTGTATGTATAGTTATAAACACGAAGTTAATGAAGCTAATGCAATGCAGCAAAAAACGAGCATTTACTACTCTGACCGTACTCAATTATAAATGAAGCATGAATATTAACTCCCAGCTCCGGCAGCTAACCTTTTGGGAGTATATCCAGAGTCCCTTAGAAGGTGCCGAAGAGAAGAGAAAATCACATCGTACCGAACGCCAGGTGGACAGCGCCGTTTCCTCAAAAGGGAGATTGAAAGATTTGCAGGCATCGAGTTGCCAACTACAACTGTTTGTGATGGAAGGATCTCAAGTTATTCCCAACGTGACGATCTTGAGCGACAACTTGAATACTTGCGCCTCCACAACGAGGGCGCAGAATTTATTTCAGAAATTAGAGTCCGGCTCAATTTTATCCGGCGAAAATTTAAGTACATTTTGGAACGAATTATCAAGCAGGATATCCAGCGGCTTGTCGTTGCCCACCGCGACAGACTCTGTAGATTTGGATGGGAACTGGTTGAGTGGTATTGCTTATACAATGCAGTCCAACTCGTGGTTCAAAATGTTCAGCAGCTCAGTCGGAAACAAAAGCTTGTTCAGGATATGTTGTCCAGCCTCCACGGTTTCAGTTGTCGGCTCTGCGGTTTGCGAAAGTACAGAAAAAAAGAAGGCTCTCCAGTACGGGAAGAATCCGTTACGACAAAGGAATAAGCCAAAACCAAACAGCGTACTTAAGATTCCTCTTTTTCCAGATCGACAGCAGCATCTGATTTGGAAACAGTGGCTAGCTGCTTATCGCTGGGTTTATAATCAGTGTGTTGAGTTTTACAATCAGAGTCGGTCCCTGGCTCCTAAGCAGTCGTTAGATCAGTACATACAGCAGTTGCAAAGTTTACCCTTAAACGAATGGACGAAGTGCTTGGGTAACACCAGACAGGAAGATGTTTGTGAAGCACTTTCTGCAAGTCGCAAATCCCGCAAAACTAATGGAGGTAAGGATAAGCTGCGTTTCCGCTCTTGTCAAAATAAATCCCAAGCTATACAGTTCAATCCCGGAGCTTATCGGAACGGAAAATAGTTTTCCACTAAAGTAAAAGGCACAACATTTGCGGTGGCAAAAGGGCATGAATTACCAATGAACTGTGAGTATGGAACCAAGCTTGTTTATCAACACGGGCAATGGTTCGGATGCTTCCCCCAACATTTACCAATAACTGAAACTGGTTCCGAGCGGGTGATAGCGCTCGCTCCAGGCAATCGGACTTTTCTGACTGGCTATGATGGCGAAAATGTTTTAGAGATTGGCAAGGGAGATATCGGGCGGCTGACGAGGCTGTGCCTGCACCTCGACAAACTCATCGGCAGGAAAGTCAAAGCTAGTCGAAAAGTAAACAAACGACTGCGGTACAAATTGAACAAGGCAATTGCTTGGCTCAGATTCAAGATTCGCTCACTGGTGGATGACCTGCATCGCAAAGCAGCTAGTCTACTCGTTAATAGCTATAAGCTGATATTTCTACCTACTTACCAGACTTCGCAAATTGCCCCAAAAGCGCAGTTTCTGACCGTTCGGAGTATAACGCTCTCTGGTATGATTTTACTTGACATCTGAGGAGGTTTATGGTATATGGACGATACTTTACTGACTTTACTGTTGTATGGGGTACTGGCTGGAGCTTACCTGCTGGTGGTTCCGTTGCTGCTGTTTTTCTACATGAAGAGCCGGTGGTACGCATGCAGTTCCATTGAGCGGGGGTTTATGTTCTTCCTGGTGTTCTTGTTCTTCCCAGGACTTTTGCTGTTGGCCCCGTTGGTGAATTTTAGACCCAGACGGCGTCCTATAGAAGGATAAAGCATTTGGAGCCCAAGATAATGCGACGAATTGATGTGATTGGCATTGGTTTGGCAGTTTTGGCGGCTGGGGGGATAGTATATTTGCTCTTCCAACTGGCGGGACTGGACAGTGTATCGGCGGGTATCTGGAGTCAGGCGTTGCTGGTGGGTGGGTTGGTACTCTGGGTGCTGACTTACCTGTTCCGCGTCCTGACTCAGAAGATGACTTACAATCAACAGCTCAAAGATTATGAAACGGCTGTTTTGGGAAAACGCTGGGAATCTCTCACGCCCGAAGAAAAAGCTAAATTTCAGGCGGAATTTGAACGAGAAAAGTAATGACTTCGATATCGGACTGCTTTGATAATCTGCGATCGCGCCATATTCCGGCTCTAATTCCTTTTATAACTGCTGGAGACCCGGATTTAGAAACGACGGCGCAAGCGTTGCGGGTTTTAGACAATAATGGTGCGGATATAATTGAGCTGGGAGTTCCTTATTCTGACCCCTTGGCAGATGGACCGGTGATCCAGGCGGCGGCTACTAGGGCTTTGGCCAGGGGAACTAGGTTGGAACAGGTGCTGGAAATGGTGGCACGGGTGAGTCCATCTTTGACTTCCCCCCTGATCCTGTTCACTTATTATAACCCCATTTTGCATCGGGGTATAGAAGATTTCCTCGATCGCATTGCTACTGCTGGGGTGCGGGGGTTGGTGGTCCCGGATCTGCCTTTGGAAGAGGCCCAGGTGGTGCTCGAACCTGCTTCTCAAAGGGGTATTGAGGTGGTTTTGTTGGTAGCACCGACTAGCCCTCAAGATAGAATAGAAACGATCGCCCTTCAGTCTCAAGGCTTTATCTATCTGGTAAGCGTGACGGGGGTCACGGGGATGCGATCGCAGTTGGGAACGCGAGTGGAAGATTTACTCGGGCAATTGCGTTCTGTTACTGATAAACCTATTGGCGTGGGTTTTGGCATCTCTAAACCCGAACATGCTCGTCAGGTGATAGAATGGGGGGCAGATGCCGCGATCGTTGGTAGCGCGATCGTCAGAATGTTGCACGAACAGGGACTAGAGGCGATCGGGCATTTTTGCCAGAGTCTTAAGGATGGGATGCTGAACAATAAATGAGCCCAGGAATTCTTTCTCTTTGCTGTTAGACCGCCGAACAGCCTCGCGTTTCCAGGCGGAGCCTGGAAACGCGGCTAAAGTCAGTTGAAACCGACTGGGAATATAATAGTTAATAAATTGGAGCATTGTTTTGAGAAAATGCTATTAAAGATGGCAGGAAAACAAAAGATATTTTCCCCAGATTCTGAACGGGTGATGAAAATCTAAACTTTGGGGCGATCGGGAGGATCCGCCTCTAGCATTGCGTTCAGTGCCATCGACCCCGAACGAGGGGAACAAATGGAAAAATTTATGTTACAATGATTTTAGATAAAACAAGGCGCTCGTGAAAATGCCAGAGCGATTAATAGCTGACTTAACAATAGACGAACTCAGAGCGCAGATTGCGTCAGTTGTGGACGAGCGGATGCGGTACTGGCGACAACCCGAACCCGTAATAGACAAAGTGGCTTTGAAGAAGACTTTAGAGCCGATCTCCAGCCACAGGTGGACGCCACAGCAGGAGCGAATAAGCGTCATAACATTAGCTCCTCACTATTAAATTATAAAAGGCATCAAATCATCTGGATGGGGTATATCCAATACCAAAGGAGCTACCTTCACCATTAGATCATTAAAGGCATTCCACTTTGCTAATTAAGCCCACGCTCCGGGCCCCCTCCGCTGCGCAGGGGCTAAGTTCAAGTAGCCCCACTCATCGGGTAGGGGGCCTGTGGGTGAATGCTTAAAATTCCACACTCAAAGGCGCACGGGGGAAAGGAGTCACATCTCGAATATTACTCATTCCCGTCATAAACTGCACCAAGCGTTCAAACCCCAAACCAAACCCTGCATGAGGAACGGTTCCAAAGCGACGTAAGTCCAGATACCACCATAACTCTTCCGTACTCATTCCCTGAGCTTCGATCCGTCCTTCCAGCACCTCCAAACGTTCTTCCCGCTGCGCGCCCCCAATGATTTCCCCAATATTCGGAGCCAAAACATCCATCGCTGCCACTGTCTTTTCATCATCGTTCAAGCGCATGTAAAATGCTTTGATCTCTACTGGATAGTCAGTCACGATCGCCGGCTTTTTGAACAGGTCTTCTGCCAAATAGCGCTCGTGTTCTGACTGGAGATCGACACCCCAGCGGACCGGAAACTCAAACTTCTTGTCAGCTTTCTCCAAGAGGGCGATCGCCTCAGTATAAGTCAGCCGTGCGAATTCATTATTGATAATATTATCAGCCCTAGCCAGCACCCCATCATCAATCCGCTGATTAAAGAACTCCATATCTTCTGGACAACGATCCAGCACATACTTAAACACATACTTGAGAAAATCTTCAGCCAACTGCATATTCCCATCTAGGTCGCAAAAGGCCATTTCTGGCTCAATCATCCAAAACTCCGCCAAATGGCGGGAAGTGTTGGAATTCTCGGCCCGAAAAGTCGGACCAAAAGTATAGACATCCCGGAAGGCCATCGCCATAATTTCCGCTTCCAACTGTCCGCTAACAGTCAAATATGCGGGTTTGCCAAAAAAGTCCTGACTGTAATCAACCTCTCGATCCTCTGTCAGGGGCACGTCCTGCAAATTCAAATTAGTGATCGTAAATAATTCCCCCGCCCCTTCACAATCACTAGCAGTGATAATGGGGGTGTGAACCCAGAGGAAATCCCGTTCTTGAAAGAATTGGTGGACAGCAGTAGCAATAGCATTCCGCACCCGGAAAACTGCCCCCAAGGTATTCGTGCGCGATCGCAAATGCCCGATCGTGCGCAAAAACTCAAAAGAATGGCGCTTCTTCTGCAAAGGATAGGACTCGGAAGCAACGCCTAAAACCGTCACCGCAGTGGCCTTCAACTCAATGCGCTGTCCCTTACCCGGAGACTCCACCAGAGTGCCACTCAGCTCCACAGAGGCCCCCGTACTCACCTGCTTGAGCAGATCCTCATAATTAGGCAAATCTGCATTCAGCACCACTTGCAGGTTAGCTAAGAACGAGCCATCATTCACCTCAATAAAAGCAAAACCCTTAGATGAGCGCTTCGTGCGTACCCAGCCCTTAATCGTCACCGGTTCTGAGGGCTGACCCTGCCGTAAAATTTCCGCAATCCGTCGAGTTACCATATTTCCATTCCCAACAATTCATCGTCCGATCCACCAGTGTAATATCCAGCCGAGGACAAGACCCAAGCCCCCAAACCGCACCGCCTGCCAAAAAGGTTCCTGGAGGCGGATCCAGGAAAACAAACGACTTTCCAACTCCACTTCTAGAACCTCCAACTGCTGTTTGACCTCCCGTAATTCCTGCTGCAACTCCTCCAAACGCCGCTTCAGGGCCCCTTGTCGCCCTTGGCCCTGGCGCACTTGGCGGTAGCGTTCCCTCAGATCGGACAGCGCCCGATCTGCATCTGCGAGTGCTTGTTCAAATTCCTGGTTAAAATCCGACGATCCAGACGGTTCTTCTGACGACTGCATGAGCTTGATATACTTTGAAAGGCATTCACAAGCGCAAAATGAATAATAATGTGTCATTGCGATTTTTCGCGCAGCGTGGGGGGCTTCCTAACCGCTATTGTCGGAAACACTAACAAATCCCCCCCCCGAAGCAATCCCCTGTCCAGCTTGCATTTCCTAACGGTTCGCAGTATATATTAACCTAAGTTGCTACCTATAAAACCTCAAAACCCATGCCCAGGTCGCGCGCAGCGCGATATTAGCCCAAATTGGCCAAAATTGCCTTGTGATTTACCCCAAAATGGCATTTTTGCGGAGA
>JACOMV010000059.1 GCA_014324065.1 Hormoscilla sp. SP12CHS1
TCCCATAGCTGAATTGGGTCTGCATTGAGTATAGCTCTAGTTTAGCACAAAAATGTTCTACTTGTTTACTGAACAAGCTGTATGTTCGATGTGGGTGCCTAAAACTTTCAGGAACTCAGCTAGCCAGCGGGGATGGGCGGGCCACGCGGGTGCGGTCACCAGATTGCCATCCGCGATCGCCTCATGAACTGGAACTTGGACGTAGTTCCCGCCTGCAAGAGTAACCTCGGGACCGCAAGCGGGATAGGCGGTGCAGCGCTTGCCTTTCAGGACGTCCGCAGCTGCTAATAACTGCAAACCATGACAGATAGCAGCAATGGGTTTATTCGCCGAGGCAAAGTGGCGGACGTGAGCCAATACTTTTTCATGCAAACGAATATATTCTGGCGCACGTCCTCCAGGAACCACCAAAGCATCATAGCTTTCAGGAGAGACTTCATCGAAGGTAGTATTTACCGTGAAATTATGTCCCGGTTTCTCGCTATAGGTTTGGTCGCCTTCAAAGTCGTGAACTGCTGTTCTCACTGTATCTCCCGCCTTCTTATCGGGACAGATAGCATGGACTGTATGCCCGACCATCTGCAATGCTTGAAAAGGCACCATGACTTCATAGTCTTCCACAAAGTCGCCCACGATCATTAAAATCTTCTTTCCCGTCATTTTATAACTCCTCTTCGTTTGTAGTAAGCGCTTTAGCGCTTCCGGACGGCTGCTAGAGCAATTTCCTGATGGTGATGCCCACCCTACAGACATGATACAATTTTATTCACTTCAGAGAAAAAATAGATTTGCCTGCGATCGCCCACCAAATTATCCTAGATTAAATTCCTTGAGTGCTGGTAAAAAGTTCTTATTTTCGTGACTGGGGCGACTGAGTTTATATAAAGCAAATCGCTCCACTGGTGTTAGATCGGCCCATTGTTCTAAAGTAATAGTTACGTCAAATTCTCGTGCTTTTTCTTCTAAGCTAGTAGGGATAACTGTTGCATCCATCCATGCCGGATGGGGGTCAATTGGCAGTACAGACGCAGACTTACCCGTGCGTTCGGTTACCAACTGCTGTGTAAATTTCCCGTAGGCTTGAACTTCTTCTGATTTGTTGCAAGGCAATTCTACCAGAATTTGACGTTCTTCTTGGCTAAATTGGTGCCAGTGAGATAATTTGAGTTTCACGCCGCAAGTATCAAGCTTGAGGCGCACTTGCATAGGAATGCAGCGTAGGGAGTCTACAAAATCTGCTTCAAATTGGAAGAAAACCTTTTTTCCCATATCTTAGTCCAAAGGCTAAATATAGAATCCTACCACAGTTTACTTCTATATACACTGAGTGGGTTGCGACGCAACCCACTCGATGGCTGGAATTAGCAGTAAGCATTCAGCTTAATGCTTACCATTGCCTAATTAAAACGCCGCTTACGCCTTCTGGCGATCGCCTTGCGTTTACGTTTCTCGATCGGAGTCTCGAAGTGGCGCACTCGCTTTATATCTGAGAAAATTCCCTCCTTGGACACCTGGCGCTTAAACCTACGCAGGGCCGAATCTATCCCTTCATTTTCGCCAACTATCACTTGGGTCATAAGTTCTCCTACAGCACGTGGGTGGATATCTCAAAACTTCTGCCTTGCTTGCCCAAGCCTGGGGCTTCAGCCGGTTTAGTAACGATCGCGAGAGAATCCATCCCGAGAAGAAGAGAATCCGTCTCTGTTGCGACCACCACCTCGGCGGCCACCTCCACCTGAACTTCTTTCCGTGCGAGGCTTAGCCTTGTTTACCTTGATTTCCCGATCCATCCACTCAGCCCCATCTAGAGCTTCTATGGCCGCTGTTTCTTCTGCCTCTGTTTCCATTTCCACAAACCCGAAACCGCGCTTACGACCCGTGTCGCGGTCAACTGGTAACTGCACCCGCTTCACCGTTCCATATTCTTCAAAAATCCCACTCACATCCTCTTCCGTGGCTTGGTAGGATAGGTTCCCTATATAAATTGACATGGATTACCTCCAGAATCATTGATTGTAGAGATTGAGATTCGGAGATATGCCTGATTCAGAACGAAAACAAACTACTCAGCCGATCTTCTCCCTTCTTTTCTAGCCTAGCACATAAATTCGGCAATGTCTAAAATTTTTTGGCAAGCAGCTATCTTTGTCTGGTCATCATTATCTTCTCTGGGGTTGTAGTATAATCTCACTTCTGCTGCATATTACACAGGCGCACTCCCACCCGTCTCGGGAGCATGTCAGTTGTTAGTTGTCAGTTGTCAGTTGGTCCTATAACAGGTAATTCTGTCAGGTAAAACGCATCTAAATCCTGGAAGCCTTTCCCAGTAAGCATTCTGAACTTATCTCATTATTTATACTCGTAATGCTCAAACCCTTGTCCTGTAAGCGTTTCAAAAATAAGATGCGTTGCCCTGGTAATTCTGTAGAAGTTGTAAAAATTCTTATAACCAACTTTACGCACTACAATTTGTAATATGCTAGCTAATACGTAATTTATCGGTTGGATTACTATTGTACTACTTATTTTCATCCTGACTAGCTCTGATGATTTAGGAAACAGGACGTATATTTATTTATACGGATATGAAGTTTTCGGTTCGTAAAATCACAAGCTGTTTGTCAAGCTATCGTCAAAATTTGTCCGTGCGGAATGTAGGTTATAACATTATTTGGATACGATCAAAAGCGTCTCCTCTTATATCTGTAGCTTTTTTTATATATTTATTATTTTTTATTAGTACTGCGGATGATTAAGTAGCTAATGGAAAGAGTAAAAACTGCTACCCCCAACCCGATCAGGTCACTGGCTGACTTTTTTTCCAGGTCGATAATAATGATTTTCCGAGCTACAGCAATTAGAGAAGTGATAATCACTAACTCTGCTTGCACCACATGTTTGCGCAGATAGGCCGTGATGTTTTCTAATATTTCTAGGGCAATCAGGACGTTTAGGAACAGCCCGAATACTTCAAATAAGGTGGTTTGATAGAATCTTAAGGGATCGAGAAATATCTGTCTAAATAAAAAGATCGCTATGTCGCAAACCGTGACAAATATGACCACCACCATCAACACGGACAGTACCTTAGATACGATCACCTCTAGGTTCTCGATCAAGCCCATAAACTTCTCGGACTCCTTGGCTATGCTGATAAGTTTCTGGGCTTGTTTCGGTAACCGCAGCATCACTTCTTGTCCTTTTGCATTTGTTCTTTGCTACGGGCCCAGAGCCAAAGACAAATGGGCGATCGCTAATTAGCGATTAGAGATGGTTCTGCCAAATTGTCTGCTGCTGTCATGTCCCTGACTACCCTAGTTAATTGTACAGCACAGGCTTTTAATTCGGGTTGCCCTGATTCGGGACAAGCTTCTGGATGAGTCAGGGCGTTTGCTTCTGACTGTTGGGCCCAAAGTACTCCCCAGTGCATCGGCACAAACACCGTACCCGGAGATATTGCCTTTGTTATTCTAGCAGGAAAACGGGCAAATCCTCGACGCGATCGCACTTCCACCCAGTTTCCTTCGGAGATCAACAGCTTGCTGGCATCCCGGGGATTAATCTCGATAAACGGTTCCGGGTGCATCTTGATGATTTTCTCAATCCGACCGGTGCGGGTCATGGTATGCCAGTGACCGTAAACTCGCCCCGTCGTCAGCACGAAGGGATAGTCCGGCGAGCTGGGTTCTGCTAGTCCTTTAGTATGATAGGCCCCAAACCTGGCCCTGCCATCAGGGGTGTGGAATCGCAGATCGGTGTAGAGACGCTCTCTGGGAACATCTGTAGTCCGATCGGGGCAAGGCCACTGCATCGGACCATGCTGGCGCAGCCGATCGTAACTGATACCGGTCATGTCGCAAGGGCGCGAGCGGGTCAGTTCAATAAACTCAGACCGGACAGCAGCAGAGTCGGCAAAATCAAACCGATCGGCAAAACCCAGGCGACGGCCTACTTCGGCAAATATTTCCCAGTCGGCTTTCGCGGATCCCACCTGTTCCCGGAAGACCGGACATAGAGTCACCACTCGCTCTGAATTAGTCATTGTACCAGTTTTTTCTCCCCACTGGGCCGCCGGTAACACCACATGGGCATAGGCGGTGGTTTCCGTAGGGTAATAGGCATCCTGATATATTGTAAAGGGCGAGTGCAGCAATGCCGCTTTCGTCCGAGCCAGATCTGGCATACTCACTGCTGGGTTAGTAGCAGCTATCCACAAGCAACCGACTGCGCCCTGTTCCAGACCAGTAATCATCTCCCAGGCAGTCAGACCCGGATGAGGCGAGATTTGCCCTGGTGGGAGTCCCCAGAACTGTTCCACTTCTGCCCGATGTTGGGCATTGGTGACCAGCCGATAACCGGGCAATATGTGTGCTAGTCCTCCTGCTTCTCGTCCCCCCATCGCATTGGGCTGACCGGTGAGGGAGAATGGACCCGCCCCCGGTTTGCCAATGTTTCCGGTCATCAGATGCAGGTTAATGAGCGTGCGGACTTTAGCAGTACCTTCTGTAGACTGGTTTACCCCCATCGACCACATGGACAGAACTCGCTGGGATTTGCCCCACCAGCGGGCCGCCGTCTCCAGTTCGTCGATGCGGATGCCGCATTGTTCGGCTACCAGTTCTGGTTGATAATGGCGAATCACTTCTGCGTACTCGGGAAAACCGGTAGTGCATTCATCAATAAAGATCGTGTCTATCATACCCCAGCGCATTAACAGGTAGGCAATGCCATTGAGTAAATCAATGTCAGTGCCCGGTCGGATCGCCAGATGTAGGTCCGCTACCTCCGCAGTTGCCGTCTGGCGGGGGTCTACCACAATCATCTTGACATCTCGATTTTTTTTGTGGTACTTGCGCAGGCGGTTGAAGACGATCGGGTGACATGCAGCAGCATTGGTGCCAATCAAAAAGGCCATGTCTGTCTGCTCCAAGTCATTGTAGCAGCAGGGAGGACCGTCGGCCCCAAAGCTTTGGATATACCCGGACACCGCTGAGGACATGCAGAGGCGGGAGTTGGCATCAAAATTGTTGGTGCCCAGACATCCTTTGATTAGCTTTTGGGCCACGTAGTAGTCTTCGGTTTGGAACTGACCGGACCCGTACATGCAAATTGCCTCTGGACCCTGGGTGAAGCGTACCGTTTGCAGGCGGTTGACGATCCGATCGAAGGCTTCATCCCAACTCACCGGCCGCAAGGGTTCGCTTAAGGAATCTCGCATCATTGGGTATTTCAGCCGGTCTTTGTCTAGGGATTCGCTCACTGTGGCTCCCTTAACACATATCATACCTTTGCTGGAGGGATGGGCCCGATCGCCCCGAACCTGCCAGATAGGATTTCCCTGACTATCTCTATGGGTGGCTTTACCAGGCTGGGCGGGGGGTAAAACTTCTAGACCACAGCCTACGCCGCAGTAGGGACAGAGTGTTTTGGTTGGGTCAATCATAATTTCTTCTGAGGATAATATATCGCTTATGCGCCCTAGATCGAGGATGCTTCAGTGTCTCCTATGCATGTGCTCCTAAGATGTTCCCCCCTCGTTCCCACGGCTCCGCCTGGGAACGTGCTTAAGGCGCTCCCGAGGAACATCGAACTCCCAGGAGACACCGTGGGATATGGCGCAATTGTGGTATTGCCAGAGCAATTTTTAATGAGAGTAAAAAGCACATACTTGGAATTAGCAATTGTTCGTAGTAAGGACTAAAGTCCTTGCGCGCGGTTCGATTAGCGCTACGCGCACTGCGTATACGCTTACCGCAAGAGGTAAGCACTTTAGTGCTTACTACAAACCAATTTATTCTTCGGCGATCGCATTAGGCAGGGCATTGGTTGCGTATTCTGCTTCACCCTCGTGGTGTTCGGCAAAGGAACCTTCAGGTTCTTTCAGGTAGAAGACACAGATGAAGGCCACAATTAAAGCCATGACTCCTAGGACTTCAAAGAAGACGCGGTTGCCAACATCGCCTGCGGGTAACAAGCTGAAGAGAGTCAGGTAAACTACTGCACCTACGTTTCCATAAGCCCCGACATTCCCGGCTATCTGACCCGTGACCCGCCGCTTAATTAGAGGGACGATCGCAAAGGTAGAACCTTCACCTGCTTGCACGAAGAATGAACAAGCCATTGTCAGCAGCACCGCTATAGGAAGCCACCAACCGCCATTAACTTGACCCATCATCAGATAGCCGATACCCATGCCAGCAGTTAGCACCGCCATTGTCATCTTGCGACTGCCCAGCTTATCGGAAATTAAGCCACCACCCGGACGAGACATCAGATTCATGAAAGCATAGCTGGCGGCGATCGCCCCTGCTAGTGCTTTGCTGAGTCCAAAGGTGTTTTCAAAGAAAGCGGGCAGCATGGAAACTACTGCCAGTTCCGAACCGAAGTTGACGAAATAGGTGAGTTCGAGAATTGCGACTTGGGAGAATTTGTAACGGTCTACGGGGGGATAGCGCTTTTGGGACGCAACCAACTCTTTATTTACTTTCCAGCAATTATAAGCTTGGAACAGATACAAACCTACCAGAAAGGCCCAGACCATGTATAGTTGACCTTGATTGAGGAAACCAACTTTACTCAAGCGCCAAGCTAGGAGGCACAGCACCCCAGACAAGGGAATATTCATCACCATCAGGAACCAGAAGTCGTTCTTCGTGGTGACTTCCAAACCTGTGGTCCGCTTCGGTTTCTGATAGACTTTGCCAGTAGGTGTATCTTGGACGTTCAAGAAGTAAATTGCTCCATAGGCCGCCGCGATAATCCCCGTGAGGGCGATCGCCAGTCGCCAGTTAATCGCACTGGTACCTGCAAAAGCTAGCACTGTCGCCACCGTGGGCAGTGTCAAGGCCGATCCTGCTGAACCAAAGTTACCCCAACCGCCATAGATACCTTCTGCTAAGCCAATTTCTTTGGGGGGAAACCATTCTGCTACCATGCGGATGCCGATCACGAAACCTGCACCCACAATGCTCAATGCTAAGCGCGATATCACCAACTGACTAAAGTTCTGTGCCATGGCGAAGGCGATACAGGGAATTGCTGAATACATGAGCATCAGGGAGAAAGTAATTCTCGGCCCATATTTATCTAATAGCATCCCGATGATTATCCGGGCTGGCACTGTCAGGGCTACGTTACAGATCGCGATCGTCCGGATCTGAGATATTTCCAAACCCAGGTCTTCTCTTATAGCTGTGGCTAGGGGGGCGAAGTTAAACCACACGACAAAGGTCAAGAAGAATGCAAACCAGGTCATGTGCAGGATTTTGTAGCGACCCCGAAATGACCACATTTCTGTTAGCACTTGAATTCACTCCTGAAATTAAACTACTGTTTTTTTACAACTGCGAGCAAACAATGCTCAATATTCAGCTTCTGATGCCTCTCGGGAGAACCTTTAAGGCTTAAGGGTGAGCTGGCTCAACAGTGAATTTCTGAGGATCGAGGTCGAGCCTCAAATGTATAGCCCTAACGGAGAACTACTCTTGGTCTACCCAAGGGCTAACTTCTAGCACCCCCTGGGGAGAAAGGACTGCCAAAAATGGCACTGTCGGTTCTGTCTGAGCATCTGCTATGAAGCTTTCCGATTTTGTCAATGTATCTATCCCCGTTTCGGCGATGTAATCTGAAGCTACTTGATTGAGGGATTCGTAGGAGGCCATCTCCCCGTTCTGGTTCACCTCTATCCGGTAAACTAAACTCTGATTGAAGGTGGGAATGATTCGCCAAGCCCGGTCAATTTTGTTGTACAGCTTCCCGTTCAATTCGGCGATCGCCTCTGGGGTTATTTCTGCTGATTCAGTTATTTCTTCTGGTTCAGTTATTTCTTCTGCTGGTGCTGAGGCTACCACTGGTACTTTTGGTGCTGCACTCAGCAATGCTGCTGCTGAGGAGGTCTTCAACTTCTCCGGAGTTTTCTTTGTCTCGACTACACTTGCTGTTGCTGCTGTTGTCTCTGGAGCAGTTTGTACAGCCTCTAGTTGACGGTGCCAACTGTTGACCATAAAACCTACAAATCCGAGCATGGCTATGCCCAACATTACTTGGGGTCCCGCGCTCTGTTTTGTCTGCTCATCTGACAGTGAAGCTCCATTTATTTCTACTTCGCGGTCAATTTTATTGGCGATTTCTTGTGAACTATTCATTTAATCATTTCCTCCTTTTTGTTCGTAGTAAGCACTTTAGTACTTATAGCACTTATCAGATTAGTGTGATATGCTGTCTGAGATTGCTAGCCCTCCTGGCGTCGGGCCGCTGCGCTAGCGGGGGGGGGGGGGTAACTCATAAAGCATAAGTTACTCGCCAGTCTGCTCTCCTCTCCGCCCTTGCTGCGCTGGGATGCGCCCCCCCTCGCAATGACTTCTAGGCGATTGTGCTGTACCACATCAATGCATTCGAGATGAGCTATATCATGCATCAATTTCAACTCGTCCTACCGGGTGGGCGCTGCAAGTCAAAATCATACCTTGGGCGCGATCTCCTGCCGTGAGTGCTTCCGGGTCCTCGTCATAAGTCACCTTTCCTGCCAATAGCTTCTGCTTGCAAGTGCCGCATATTCCCGAGCGGCAGTCGCTATCCAATTCCAGACCTTCTCGTTCTGCTACATCCAGGATGAATTCTGCTTGAGAGCAAGTAATTTCTTTTCCAGACTTAGCGAACGCCACCACAGCAGTTTGTGCCTGTCCATTTTCCCCATTCCCATTATCATAATCAGCCGGTTCATCCACTCGTGTCCGAGAGCGCCCACCCATGTCGTTGCCGAGCAGGCGAACGACAGGGTGGGCGTCTCTGGACACGACATCAACATTAAGTGGTTGAGCATCAAAATG
Organism: Hormoscilla sp. SP12CHS1; assembly: GCA_014324065.1. Taxonomy (GTDB): domain Bacteria; phylum Cyanobacteriota; class Cyanobacteriia; order Cyanobacteriales; family Desertifilaceae; genus Hormoscilla. The sequence goes on from JACOMV010000059.1 coordinate 8,829, forward strand.
CTTAATCAACAAGTCTCTCATTACTGGTTTGAGATCTTTACAGGGAATTGCTTTCATCGTGCGGCTGCCCAATTTGGCATCTTTGCCCACCTTGCCGCCTATGTATATATCCACCCCTTCGACAACTTTGCCGTTTTTGCGTGCTTTTGTGCCTATCAACCCAATATCTGCCACTTGCGGTTGACCGCAGGAATTTGGGCAACCTGTCCAGTGAATTCTGACAGGTTTTGGTATAGATAATTCTTGTTCTACTTCTTTAATCAGCGCTTGGGCCTGATTTTTGGTTTCGATCAGGGCAAATTTGCAAAATTGGGCGCCAGTACAAGAAACTAAGGCCCTGCTTAAGGGTTTGGGGTTGATGGAAAATCTTTCTTGCAGCAGTGGTTCGGTTAAGAATGCTTCTAAGCGCTCCTCGGCTATATTGGGAATGATGATATTTTGCTCGACTGTTAATCTGATTTCCCCACTGCCGTAGACTTCTGCCATCCGGGCCAGTTCAAACATTTCTGGTGCGTACAGGCGTCCGACGGGGACATGCAAACCGACATAGTTTAAGTCCGGTTGCTTTTGCTGATGGACGCCGATGTGGTCCCGCTTTTCCCAATCTATTTCATCTTTGGGGGCGGCGGTCAATATCTCGCGCCCCAACTGTTTTTCCACTTCCGCTCGGAATTTCTCGATTCCCCATTCATCTATTAGCCACATCAATCGCGCTTTTTGTCTGTTCGCCCGCAGACCCCGATCGCGATATACTTCCAGGATGGCTTTGCTGATGTCTACCACATCATCAGTCCTAACCCAAGCATTCAGAGGCACTGCAGCAGCGCAGCGCTTGGCCGAGAAGAAACCTCCTACCAGGACATTAAAGCCTAGGCGTTCTTCTTTGTAGGCGGGAACGTAGGCGATATCATTGATTTCCGCGTGGACTGAATTGTCCCTACCTCCCGCGATCGCAATATTAAATTTCCGGGGCAAGTTGGTAAAAGCGGGGTTACCTTTACTATTGTTGGTAATCATGTCCTGAACTTTCTTGACCAGTTCCCGGGTGTCGATCAATTCATGGGCATCAATTCCTGCCACGGGTGAACCAGTTATATTCCGGACGTTATCCATCCCCGACTGCACTGATGTCAAACCTATTTGGTCAAATTTGGCAAAGATATCGGGAATGTCTTCTATCCGAATGCCCCGCAGTTGGATGTTTTGCCTGGTGGTAATGTCAGCATTGCCATCTTCACCGTAGCCCTGGACTATTTCCGCTAGTGTCCGCATTTGGCCCGTGTTGAGAATGCCGTTGGGCATTCGCATCCGCAGCATGAATTTTCCCGGTGTGACCGGTCTAAAGAACACCCCTAGCCATTTCAGGCGTTGGGTCAGGTCTGTTTCATCGATCGCCTCCCACCCTAGTTGGGCAAACTTTTCTAGTTCCGCTTTTACTGCCAGACCATCTTTTTCCGCTTTGAATTTCTCAAATTTATTCAGATGGGCCTCTGTCTGTGTTGTCGCAGTCATTAGTTTTCCTCAAGAGCATTTATATAGATTGCCTTAGGCCCCATGCTGTTTTTGTAGCCTCTTTTACAACTGCCATGAACGCTAATTAATTTTTGAGTTCCGAGCAGCCCCTTGGCGATTTCTTGTCTGTCATCTTATGGATATTCCATCGGTAATTTCGTATCGGATGTAACAAAATATTAAAAAAATTGAGTTTTTTGCATGAAATTAATGCGGAATATGCATGGACGGCGATTGCATGGGGAGTTGTCTGGCTGAAGGTGCTGCCAGTTGCAGTAGTTACTCTGGACAGCAGGCTACTGGCAGTGTCTAGTCCGGAACGGCGATCGGCGCACGTGTAGGTAAGAGGGCAAGAATTTTTGCCATCCCGAAACGTGAGTTCTCTGTTCGGAGTTTGGGCTCGGGTACGGCTCGGGTACGGCTCGGGTATGGCGACCGGTGTATAAGAACAACGCTAAGCTCTGCATAGTGTTGGTCGGAATTTTGTTTGCAAGCGATCGGGAACTTCTGGTGATTGGCTTGGCGTCATGTTTTCGCTCGGCGGCGCAGTTTGAGCTTTGCCTCACGGCATACAGGTTGTAGTTCTTTAAGGAGGTGTGCTATGGCACGCTATGGAGGTGACCCAAAGTCGGGTCGCGTTGGTAATTTGGTTTATCGGGCTGACGGAGTTGTTCAGAGCGCTCCAGTTGCTCGGCGTCGCTCTAATTCTCCTCGGGTAAAGGAAAATAACAATGACTTTGCCACTACGTCTAGATATGTTGAGTTTTTTCGCAACAATGCTTTTGTGCGGATGCCGATTCGCGATTCTCGGCAGAGGTCTAGGTTGTTCCGGTCTGTGAGGCTGGCCTTAAATAGTGATGGCGCTAATCCTAAAGGGTCTAAGCGTCTTGATAGAAGTCTAGGTATTTTTATCTTTCAGGATTTTCAGCTAAACGCTAATGCTACCTTTGAGTCCTTGTTTGGCGGTTCTGTGAGTTTCTCTGGTTATGGTGTAGAGCTTAAAAACGCTTTAGGGAATCCTTACACTGGTTTGGATGCTCGTGCTCCTTCTGAAGCGACTCACCTGGAATTTACTTCTGTTGTTGTGGGCTTCGATCTTAAGCCTGATGAGCCTATGGTCTCTGCGATCGCTCAGCAGGGGTCTACTGGTAAAGTTCCCTTGGACTCTACTGCTTCACCCAACCCGGGATTGGGTCCATCTGACCCAGCTGGCACTGTTGTGCATGTGGCGATTGTTGGTTTGCAGTTCTTCCAGGAAGATGCTTCCCGGTATTATCTTCTTAACAATGTTAAGTACAAGGGTGCTAAGGTAGTGTTTGCTGGTTAGGAACTTGCTCTGTGAGCCTCTATCTCAGGAACCAGAAACCGGGTTGATATTCGTCAACCTTGGGTAAACATCAGAGGATATCTCAGAAACCCGGTTTCTTGCCACTTGTACCCGATAATTCTCTCACTTCGTTGTCATCCGCCTCAAGTCGGTTAAAACCTAATGCTACTAAGAAATCAATTTACGCTCTCCGACTGTAGCTCTTGTAGAACTTGCTTGCGAGCCAGATCGCGTGAGTCCTTGAGAGCTGGGAAAACTTGAGATCGCCTCCTTACTTTCCGAGGTTCATGTTTCACTTTATTTTGCTGGTGAGATAATCGGCATTTCGCTAATCTCGTCATCAGCCAATCTTCTAATTTATTTTCTGTTATCACCCATTGGGGAACACCCTGGAGCCAAATGTCTCGCACCCGTCTCCAACAGCAACTAAAACTTAACTTATTAGGTTTGGTACCTGCTTTGATTGCCGTGGGTTGAAGTCTAAAAGTTGTTCCATCAAGTAATCTAACTGCATGACCTTTCCATGTATAAGCTTCTTCTTCATCAGCTATTATCCAGTTTAATATAGTCTCTCTTACCTGATGTAACGCATTCATTAGTGGAATTCGTAATCTTCCCTGTACATAACCAGATGTACTTTCTGATTTTAATCGACGCGAAACAGGAAACCGGTTAGCATCTTCTTTGTCTAAACGATCAACTGCTAAAAATGACTAATAACCGCATCACAAGTGTGCTCACTGTTTAACGTTGATATATCAATCCCCATAAAATTATTAATGGAGTTAGCACTCGCCAGTATAGCCTTACTTTTGATTTTTTTACCCATTGTTTAATAACGTGAGAATATTTATCCAAAAATGGCTAATAATTCTTCAATCGATGCTTTGACAGTTGTAGTTGGTCGTTGTACCCAAGCGGGGGAGCGATAGCATGTCATAATGGTTGCTCAATAATGTTCTTTTACCTCTACTATATCATCTGTCGCCTACCAATGTCAAGTGTTCTGGCTGAAATCATTTACTGGCATAGGTTCGAGAGTTTTTTAGATAATAATGCTCATGGCCATACCAGAATTTGCTTCTTATTGCCATAAAAATTGATTTCTTAGTAGCATTGGGTTAAAACCGACTAAGAGAATAATGATTGAAATTTGTAGCCAACGTAGCCAACATTGACAAAATGCGTTCCCAGGCGGGAGCCTTTTAACGAGGGGAAATGGTAAAAAATAAAGGGGGAAAATACCCTTGGGGCGCCGAACAGTATTGATAACACTCAAGAGCGATCACTCTTGTCAGACCTAACCCGGTTTCTTGCAACGGCGTGGGGTCCAGAAACCGGGTTTCTCTGTATTTTTGCTAGTATTGGAGAATATGCAGTTTAGATGGATGAAGGGTTATAATTAAATTAGAGATGAATAAGGAGGATGTAAAATGGTCAAGTCTGGGTTACTCGGTCGCAGCGATGTATTTGAACTTGGGAATGTAGCTCCCCACGTTTACGTAGAAATTGACAGTAACGACCTAGATATAGAAGGCTTGAACCAAGCTTGGCAAAAGCTGATGGAACGGCACGATATGCTGCGGATGGGGCTCCTACCAGATGGCCAGCAGCTCGTGAGCGAGATTGTACCTTCCTATCAGATTACCATCTCTGATTTGCGAGGAGAAAACCCGGAGGCCATAACCACCAAGCTGTCGTCCCTTCGTGAAAAGATGTCTCATCAGGTACTGCCAGGGTCCGACGGACTTCTGTTTGACATTAGGGCCACCCGTTGGTCGGCAGAAAAAGTGAGACTGCACTTGAGCTTCGATCTCCTGATAGCAGATGCCTGGAGCTTGCTGCTTCTGTGCTCTCAATGGAATCAGCTCGTGAGAAATCCGGAGGCTTCCTTAACGACTTTGGAACTCTCTTTCCGAGACTATGTGGTGGCCTCCAAGCAACTGGTGGAGAGCGAATTATATCGGCGCTCTCAAAATTATTGGTTTGACCGGTTGGAGACTTTGCCTTCTGCGCCGGAGCTGTCTTTGGCAAAACATCCCAGTGAGATCAAACAGCCCCGGTTTGTGCGCCGCAGCGCCCTGCTGTCTCCTGAGAAGTGGGGATGTTTGAAGGAACGGGCTCGCGCAGAGTCTGTGACTCCATCGGGGTTATTGCTGACAGCTTTTGCGGAAATTCTGACAGTCTGGAGCAAAAGTGCTCATTTTACTATCAATCTCACCTTGTTTAATCGCCTGCCGCTGCACCCGCAAGTAAATGACATAGTCGGGGACTTCACCTCCTTGACCCTTCTGGAAGTGGACAATGAGACCCCCGATACATTTGCCAACCGTGCTGTCCGCATTCAGAAGCAACTGTGGCAGGATTTAGACCACCGCTATTTCACGGGAGTGGAGGTACTGCGAGAACTTGGTAGGAGGGGAGAGAACAGGCAAAGTGGAATCATGCCAGTTGTCTTTACCAGCACCCTGGCATTAGGTCTGGATCTGGGAACTGTAACTCAATTGGGAGAAATGGTCTATGGGATTAGCCAAACGCCCCAAGTGTGGCTAGACCATCAGGTGATGGAGGAAAACGGAGCATTAGTCTTCAACTGGATGCAGTAGAAGAGCTCTTCCCCTCTGGGATGCTAGATGATATGTTCAATAGCTAACCTAAGTTGCTACCTATAAAACCTCAAAACCAAAATTAGCCCAAATTGGCCAAAATTGCCTTGTGATTTACCCCAATTTGCGGAGAAATTTACCAAAAATGGCTGTCTGGGACGTAGAAATTTTTATAGGTCGCAACTTGAGTTAGCTACTGTCATTTCCTAGAGCAAGAAGAGTCAGCCTGGAAGACCATCTTCAGGCAATTGTTGCCCTCCAGCAGCGGCAGTTGGTAAATGCCACCACGGCACCAGGGTCGGCAAAAATGCTGCATGAATTATTCACGGCTCAGGTAGCACTCAGGCCCCTAGCAGAGGCGATAATTACACCACAGCAGCATCTGAGCTACAGGTCACTGTACCAACGAGCCAATTGAGTGGCCAGGAAACTGCGGCAGTTAGGGGCTACTCCTAATACCTTAGTAGGGGTAGTCATGTCTAAGGGGTGGGAGCAAATCGTAGCGGTCCTGGGAATATTGATATCGGGAGCCGCTTATCTGCCTCTTGACCCGGAACTGCCCGCTCAGCGGATGCAGTATCTTCTCCAACAAGGGGAAGTTACCTTAGCTCCCAGTCGGAACTCCGGGAAACTGTTGCTTCCTTGGCAGAAATTCAATGGCTTGTGGTGGACTCAGAGGAGATAGCAGTTCTCGATAAGTAGTTGGACAAAATTAATTGCATAAAATCGACAAAACTTGTTATACTAGATATAGCTACTCGTACATGTAGCAGATTTTTGTCAAACTAACGGGGAGTCGGTTTTCATG
>JACOMV010000060.1 GCA_014324065.1 Hormoscilla sp. SP12CHS1
GCCTCCTGCGGTGAAAGTCGCAAGTCCGGTTCCGAAAGGGAGGGTTGAGAGGCGACTCTCAGCTCGATCCCGACCGAAAAATGGCTATAATCAAAAGACAGGCGTAGTCAGGAGCAGATAGTGAGCGAAGATATCCAACTGACGCTCGGTCCGTCGGATTACAGCCTGTTAACGGACCTTTACCAACTGACAATGGGAGCCTGTTATGCCGGTGAAGGTCTGGACACAGCACCGGCTACCTTTGAGCTGTTCGCCCGCCGTCTGCCAGCTGGCTTTGGCTATTTGATAGCAATGGGTTTGGCTCAAGCTGTGGACTACCTAGAGAAATGGCAGTTTAGTTCCACCCAACTGGATGCTTTGGGAGCGACTGGCATTTTTGATGGGGCCCCAGCAAGCTTCTGGTCGATGCTAGTCGATGGCCAGTTCAGCGGGGATGTCTGGGCGGTGCCGGAAGGAACGGCGGTCTTTGCCAATGAACCACTGCTGCGGGTGGAGGCCCCATTATGGCAAGCTCAACTGGTAGAGACTTATCTGCTCAATACAATTAATTATCAAACTCTTTGTGCGACAAAATCGGCTCGAATGCGGGATGTGGCAGGGTCACTGCTGGAGTTTGGCACCAGACGGGCTTTTAGTCCTCAAGCTGCGGTTTGGGCGGCCCGGGCAGCATTAGCAGCGGGGTTGGATGGCACCTCTAACGTGCTAGCAGCAGTTAAGCTGGGACGCAAGCCCGTGGGAACCATGGCTCATGCTTTGGTAATGGCGATCGCCTCCACCGAAGGTTCTGAGTCCCAAGCGTTTGCAGTTTTCCACCGATATTTTCCCGGTGCCGCCTTGCTGATTGATACCTACGATACCGTAGCCGCCGCCCGAGGTCTGGCAGAAAAGGTAGCAACAGGAGAAATGCAGTTAGCAGGGGTACGATTAGATTCTGGGGACTTGGTGGCCCTGTCCCAAGAGGTGCGATCGCTACTTCCAGGGGTGCCGATATTTGCCAGTGGGGACATAGATGAGTGGGAAATTGCCCGGTTAAAATCAGCAGGTGCCTGCATCGATGGCTATGGGATCGGAACTAAACTGGTGACTGGATCGCCAGTAAATGGGGTCTATAAACTGGTAGAAATTGATAGCATTCCCACCATGAAGCAGTCCAGTGATAAAGTCAGCTATCCTGGGAGAAAACAAATCTTTCGGCAATTTGAGGATTCTCAAGTGCAAGCCGATCGCTTAGCATTGGCAAGTGAATCCCCCGTAGAGGGGGAAATGCCATTACTGCAATTGGTGATGCAGCAGGGTAGGCGAGTGCGGGAACCAGAACCCCTAGAGGCGATCGCCCAACGGACTGCTGCTTCCCTTGCCAGTTTCCCAGAAGCAACCAGACGCTTAGACAATCCTACCCCGCTAGCAGTAGAAATCTCAACAGAGTTACAGCAGCTAACAGAGAGAACCAAACAGTCAATAGCTAATCAACAATTAACAATCAACAATTAACAATCAACAATTAACAATCAACAATTAACAATTGGCAATTAACAATCAAAATCAACAATGAACAAGAAGATCGCCTTGTTTGGCACGAGTGCAGATCCACCGACAACTGGACATCAGACGATAATCAACTGGTTGTCCCAGCATTATGACTGGGTAGCAGTTTGGGCGTCGGATAATCCCATGAAGGTTAATCAGTCCTGCTTGTCCCAGAGGTCTGCTATGCTAATGATCTCGATCGAAGAGATTAATTGGCGGCAAAATATTCGTCTGCATCCGGAACTCAGCAGTCCCAGAACCCTGGATTCCGTGGCCAAAGCGAAAGTGCAATGGCCAGAGGCGGAGTTAACCCTGGCGATCGGATCTGACTTAGTGAGACAATTGCCTCGTTGGTATCGAGTGGCAGATATATTACCGCAAGTTAAGCTGCTAGTAGTGCCCAGACCGGGCTATACTATCGATCGGGCGGGTTTGGATCGGCTTTTGGGTATAGGGGCGGTGGTAGAAATCGCCAATATAAATGCTCCAGCAGTATCTTCAACAGCCTATCGCGAACGAGGAGACACCAAAGCCTTGACTCGGACCATCCAGGACTACATCGATCGCCAGCAATTGTATGATGTTAGCAGACAGCAGCAAGCCAGTAAACAAACAACCCTTAGCTAACTTCAAGGTGGGGGTAGATAATGTAATTTTTTCCGTAGATCGATCCCGCCCAAAACCGCCTGTTAGTCCTGCTGGTGATGCGAGAAAGAGAACCCTTTTTCCACCACTGGAATTTGCCCAGAACCCTGGTCCGTCAGGGAGAAGCTCTCGAAGACGCCGCTTACCGGATTTTAGCCGATAAAATCCGGGTGCAGAATCTTTATTTAGAGCAACTTTACAGCTTTGGCAATCCCGGAAGGGATCCCAGAGAATCTGTAGAAGGAGTGCGTTACCTGTCCGTGAGTCACTTTGCCCTAGTGCGGTTGGATCTCGCGGAACTGACCCCGAGGTGGTCGGGTAAAATTGCTTGGCATCCAATTGAGCAAGTACCCCAATTAGCCTTCGACCATAACAAGATTTTAGAATATGGTTACAGACGCCTGCGTGCTAAACTAGAATATAGCCCAGTTGCCTTTGATGTGTTGCCGGAAGTTTTTACTCTCAGCGACCTTTACCAACTTTATACCACGGTTTTAGGAGAAAATTTCTCCAATTATTCCAATTTTCGGTCCCGGTTGCTCAAATATGGTTTCTTGTGCGATACTGGCATGAAAGCTTCTCGTGGTGCGGGATGACCAGCTAGTCTCTACCGCTTTGATGCGGAGGTCTTTGCTGAATTTAATGATAAACCTTTGCTATTCATTTAGAAATCAAAAAAAATAAAGTATATGAAAATTGCGATCGCCCAACTAAATACCACGATTGGTGATATTAATGGCAACTCCCAGCTAATTATAGATGCAGCAAAACGGGCAACTGGCGCTCATTGCCAAATATTGCTGACGCCAGAACTGTCCTTGTGTGGTTATCCTCCGCGAGATTTGTTAATGCATGACTATTTTGTGGAGGCAATGAATGCAGGTTTACAAGAACTGGCAGTAAAATTGCCGCCAGCATTAGCAGTATTAGTAGGAACTGTAGCACGCAATACAGAAGCTCCGAGCGATGGAGGTAAACCTCTATTTAATAGTATTGCTCTCCTGAGAAATGGGAAAGTAGAACAAATGTTTCACAAGCGTCTGCTGCCGACTTACGATGTGTTTGACGAAAACCGTTATTTTGAATCAGCGTTGGCAAGTAAATATTTGACGATCAAACTAGAGAAGGAAATAAAAATCGGGGTAAGTATTTGTGAAGATTTGTGGAACGATGAGTATTTTTGGGGTAAAAGGAGTTATAAGGATAATCCGATCGCAGATTTGAGTAAAATGGGTGTAGAGTTGGTGGTGAATCTGTCGGCGTCCCCCTACAGTATAAACAAGCAGGAATTACGGGAAGCAATGCTGCAACATAGTGCTAAACATTATTCGAGACCAATAATATACGTGAATCAGGTGGGGGGGAATGACGACATAGTTTTTGATGGCAGCAGTTTTGCCTTGAACAGTAAAGGGGAATTGCTAGGTCGTGCCAAGGCATTTGAACCAGATTTTATGGTAATCTCATTTAATGAGAAAATACTAGACTTAGAAGCACCAGAGGCAGTACAGTTAACCCCATTGGCAGAATGTTCAGAAGCGGAAATTTGGTCTGCATTGGTACTGGGAGTGCGAGATTATGCTCGTAAGTGCGGTTTCAATAAAATTGTGCTAGGTTTGAGTGGAGGCATAGATTCGTCCTTGGTGGCGGCGATCGCCTCTGCTGCGATCGGTCCCGAAAATGTGCTGGGGGTCCTGATGCCTTCACCTTACAGTTCTGACCATTCAGTTAAAGATGCCCTATTATTAGCAGAGAATTTGGGCATGACTGCGGAAACAATTACCATTGGGGATTTGATGTCCAGTTACGATCGCACGTTAGAGAAAATGTTCGCAGGAACGGCATCAGGAGTAGCAGAAGAGAATATTCAGTCGCGCATCAGGGGGAACCTGCTGATGGCGATCGCCAACAAGTTCGGACATTTACTGGTATCAACGGGCAACAAGTCAGAAATGGCAGTAGGATATTGTACCTTATATGGAGACATGAATGGGGGCTTAGCAGTCATATCCGATCTGCCCAAAACCAGCGTCTACTCAGTATGTCGCTGGCTAAATGCCAAGTCTCAAAAGGAAGTCATTCCGGAAAACATTCTCACCAAACCCCCTAGCGCCGAACTCAAACCCGGACAAGTAGACCAAGATTCTCTGCCGCCCTACGATATCCTAGATGATATTCTGCATCGATTAATTGAAAACCATGAATCAGAGGACCAAATTGTGGCAGCAGGGCACGATCTCTCAACAGTAAACCGCATCAGAAAAATGGTGAAGCGGGCAGAATTTAAGCGCCGACAGGCACCTCCAGGATTGAAGATTACCCAGAGGGCCTTTGGCACGGGTTGGCGGATGCCGATCGCTAGTTATCAGTAGGGTGGGCACCGCCCACCTTACGCTTGGGATACTGAGAAACCGGGTTTCTGGATTTTAAATTCAAAACCAGTCAATTTGCGGCTAGAATATATCAAAACCAAAATCGAACAGATCCAATTATGAATGTATTGCTGACATCAGAACTTGAGGAATTTGTTCAAGAAAAAGTCAATACTGGCAAATATCAGTCTGCCAGCGAAGTGATTATTGTCGCATTGCGACTACTTGAACAACAAGACAGAATTCGCCAAATGCAAATCGATAAACTGCGAGCGGAAATTGCTATTGGCATTGAGCAAGGCGATAGAGGAGAAGTTTTTGATGGGGAAGAGGTAGTCAGAGAACTGCTTGAAGAGATCGACCAAGCGGAGCAAGCCCAACAATGAGCCATTATATTCTGACCGCTCAAGCAAAACAAGACCTAAAGGAAATTAAAGATTATATTGCTCGCAACAACTCAGCAGCAGCAAGGCGTTTTGTTCAGGCATTCCGGCAGCAATGCCAGCTCTGATAGCCAGGTTCCCGGCGATGGGTCGCAGTTATAGTCAACTAGCTCCTGCATTACGAGGGTTCCCACTTGAGAACTACATCATCTTCTACCGTCCGGCTGCAAAGGGAATAGAAGTTGAGCGTCTGCTGAGTGGCTACCGTGACTTAGAGGCTCTTTTTTCGGAAGCTGAAGAGTCATGATTTTTCCATTAGTTTAAGCATTATCTTCTTAGTCGGTTAAAACTTTCGATAATGCGATCGCACTTCCTCCCGACAGGAACTAGCCACCCAGTCAAGTAAGTCGATGGCGACCCCAAAGAGCAAAAATCAAAAATCAAGCGGGCCTTGTCAAGAAGCCCGCCTGTATGCGATCGATAGGGAATAGCTAGAAGTAACCTAGCTAACAGTAGATGTACTAAAAATGACGCAGTTGACGTCGGGCCGCAACTAACTTGCGTTTGCGCTTCTCCGGTGGAGTTTCAAAATGGCGACGGCACTTGACATCTGCTAAAATCCCGGCCTTGGAAACTTGGCGCTTAAACCGGCGTAAAGCGAAGTCTATTCCTTCGTTTTCACCTACTACTACTTGAGTCATGCCTCCTCCTTTTCTAGGGCTATGTATAACTAGAGTAGCTACAATCGATTTAATTGTCAGTAGTTAATTATCAGTAGTTAGTTATCAGTGGTCAGTTGTCAGTAGCGTAGGACGGGCGATTCGCCTGGGAATCAGTTGGGAGACCTGGTAAGCCCTCACTTGTGGCCCTGGTACGATGTCGTCATCGACATAGCGTGGTCACTGGTCCTACTACTTACATATTTATACTATCACTAAGGATTACCTTGAACAATGGATTTAAAAGTGGTTAAAGTTTCCATGTTAATCAGTCCGCGACGAAAGCCATTTTGATTAGACATGCCCAGAAAAATATCATTGCCCCCTTGAGGATTGCGTGAAAATCGCGGGCTAGTGTTAATGTAGATGGAAGCACTGTTGAGGCCCAAGGCAAACCGGCGGCTTTCCTGATAAGATTCGGTAACCAGACAGTCGGCGTGACCGCTGCTGTAGCGGTTAATCCAGGCGATCGCCAACTCCAGAGAATCAACAACGGAAAAGGTAACTATCTTGTGTAAATAGGCTTGTTTCCATTCGGAAGGTGAGGCCAAAGTTAAGTCGGGAAAATCTGGCACTAGCTGAGCATCACCCCTAATTTCAAAACCTTTTTCCTTCAGACTATTCCAAAGCATCACCAAAGAAGAAGTATTTTGATCGCGATGAATCAATACCTTTTCTATAGCATTAACTGGGTCTGGTTCACTCTGATGAGAGTCTAAAATCATCCAGCGGGCAATATCCAGGCTGCCAGAAGGACTCCAGTACAGGTAACAGTTGCCGATCGCCGATTTCAATACGGGAGCAGTCGCTTGTCGCATCACTTGCTGCACGAGACGAGGACGCCCATAGGGAATCACCAGATTGATATACTGGTCCAGCCTGACCAAATCCCGAATGGAAACCCCAGGATCTGATGGCAGCAGTTCCAGACAGCCTGCTGGCAGTTTCGTCTCAGAAATGGTAGTCTGTAGCACTCGAGCGATCGCCCTATTAGAGTTACTCGCCTCACTTCCCCCTCTCAGAATTAGACTGTTGCCAGTTTTCAGACATAAACCTGCCGCGATCGCTGACAACTCCGGGAACGCCTCATAAATTAAAGCGATCGTCCCCAAAGGAGTCCGCTGGCAGTAACTCTGGCATTGTTCAACCTGATAATCAGCTTCCATCACCTGTTGGAGAGGATCGGGTAAATGAGCCAACCTATGCAGAATTTGTACGCAGGTTCCCAGTCGTTCCGGCGTCAGCTTCAACCATTCCAGAATCAGTTCAGGCACCGCCATCTCACGAGATGCCTCTAAGTCCAGGGTATTCGCTTCCAGGATGTCATCAATGGAGCTCTCTAGTCCCTCTGCCATCGCCTTTATCGCTTGAGAGCGTTTATTTCCAGACCTGCTTGCCAATTCAAGACTTGCTTGATAGGTACGGTCAATGGCAGCCATCGAATTAGGTGAAGCAGCAAAAGAGTCAGTTGTCATCAGCGCCTATAAGTCAACCATTGCATCATTACCAACAGTAACACCACTAATAGGGGAGCCATCGCCCACAGCCGCAGATATACATCAGCAAACAGAAATATCCATAATAGGCAAACCACCAGCAGTACCAAGAACGTTAATAAAATTACTGACCAGTAATTTTCTGACCAATCCAAATGAACTTTCTGCCACTCTCTACCCGTCCAGCACCAAGTTTTCTTATAGGGATAGTTCGTCGATAGTTGCTCCATAACAGTCGCCCCCTCTTGGACAACAAATATCTGCTGACATTTGTTGCAGCCCAAGGCTTCGGTCAGAATGATATTACTCAACCGACCCCTACGTCTACAAGGACAGGGGTACTCCACATTCAAGTCAATTTTTTCATCTGAATCAGATGGCACAAGCAGCTTACCGAGTTAAACCATCAGATCGACAGATATTAACTGGCTGTCATCTTACCAGTTCCCAGTTCCCAGTTACAACTGACTCCCAGGCGATCCGCCCGGACTACACGCTACGCTACGACTCCCAGGCGATCCGCTCTCTTTTATTTTACTTTCTAAGCGGGTAACGCGATTCGAACGCGCGACATTCACCTTGGCAAGGTGACGCTCTACCGCTGAGCTATACCCGCAATCAACCTTCCTTATACTATCTTGTCACAGCAATTGCAGTTTGTCAACAGTTTTTTTTCTAATTAGACAATCCGCAATTTTAGCTGCCTTTTCTCTGGAAGCCGGTCATGACGAGCGCGCTTCTTGAGTTCCTTATACTATCTTGTCACAGCAATCGCAGTTTGTCAACCGCTTTTTTTTCTGGGGATAACTGCTCTAAACAGATAGCTGGCTGCTGTAACGATCCTACCTCTCCCATAGTAGCACTATTTTCTTTGAGATGATGCACAGTCTCCACAAAATCTCTAATTCCTTGAAACTGCCGGTATACAGAGGCGAAACGGACGTAGGCCACTTCCGATAGCTGTTGCAGATGCTGGAGCACAAGTTCGCCAATGAAGCTACTGGTGACTTCCCGCACCGATATCCGTTGTAATTCTGCTTCTATTTCATCCACTAGCACCTCCAGTCTCACGGTCTGGATACCGGTCTTCTCGCAGGATTTGACAATCCCGCGTAATAACTTGCAACGGTTAAAGGGCTCCCGCTGACCATCCCGCTTAATGACGGCGATCTCGACAAATTCAATCCGTTCGTAAGTCGTGAAGCGACGCTGGCAATTTAAGCATTCTCGCCGACGGCGAACGCTCTGACCGCCTTCAGCCGATCTCGATTCGAGCAATCGCCTTCCAGAATGTTGACAGAATGGACATCGCATGATCTGTATCTCTCAAGCAGGATGGTGGACCATTAGATGGCCTTCTTCATTACATAACCGGCTACTTGCCAATTCTTGGCGGATCCCGAAAGGCGATCGCAAAGAATAATGTACCCAATGCCAAAGTCAGAATCAAAATGTAGGCAACGCTTTCCATGTCAGGATTTCCCCATTCTCTAATTCGTATCTAGTATTCACTTTACCATAGGCTGGTGCGATCGAATCAAATAGGGGCAGGAAATTTTCCCGCCCCCCAATTAAAATTTATGCCAGTGCTGTCTATACAGCTTCCTGGCGGGTTGTTTCGTCACCCACTTTCTGGAAGACGCCGAACTCAACCTGCTCTTCGAGGCCCTCCTCAATTCCAGCAAACACATCCCGGAACAGAGTGCGGGAGCCATGCCAGATATGACCGAAGAAGAACAGTAGAGCAAACACCGCATGTCCGAAGGTAAACCAACCACGAGGACTGCTGCGGAATACGCCGTCAGAATTTAATGTTTCCTTGTCAAACTCAAAGGGTTCGCCCAATTGAGCCAGGCGAGCATATTTCTTGACCGTTGGTGGGTCTGTGAAGGTTTTACCGTCTAACTGACCACCGTATAAGCTGACCGTGACGCCAGTTTGCTCAAAACTGTATCTTGATTCTGCCCGACGGAAGGGAATGTCGGCACGGACGATGTTATCAGAGTCAGTCAAGACTACGGGGAAGGTTTCAAAGAAGTTAGGCATCCGACGCACGGTCAATTCCCGGCCTTCAGCATCTGTGAATAATGGATGACCAAGCCAGGTTTGGGCAATCCCATCTCCCTGGTTCATCTGACCGGTGCGGAACAGACCGCCCTTAGCTGGGCTATTGCCCACATAGTCGTAAAAGGCCAGTTTTTCGGGAATCTGATTCCAGGCTTCTGAGAGGCTCTTACCTTCTGCTACGCTTGCTTGCACTCGTCGCTGAATTTCCTGCTGGAAATAGCCTTGATCCCACTGGTAACGGGTGGGGCCAAATAGTTCGATCGGGGTAGCTGCGCAGCCGTACCACATTGTTCCAGCGACCACGAAGGCGGCGAAGAAGACTGCGGCAATACTGCTGGAGAGTACTGTTTCAATATTCCCCATGCGCAGGGCTTTGTAGAGCCGTTCTGGCGGGCGCACCGTTAAGTGAAATAGACCAGCGATCACCCCAACTATTCCAGCAGCAATATGGTGAGCTGCGATTCCTCCTGGGTTGAAGGGGTCAAACCCAGCTGGCCCCCATTCTGGTGCTACCGGTTGCACGCTGCCAGTTAAACCATAGGGGTCGCTCACCCAAATTCCTGGTCCAAATAGTCCTGTGACGTGGAATGCTCCGAAGCCAAAGCACAGCAGACCTGACAAAAACAGGTGGATGCCAAACATTTTGGGCAAGTCCAGGGCTGGTTCGCCAGTGCGGGGGTCGGTAAACAGTTCCAAGTCCCAATAAACCCAGTGCCAAACTGCTGCTAGGAATAATAGACCGGAAAGCACGATATGAGCAGTCGCAACTCCTTCAAAGGACCAGAAGCCGACGTCAGTTGCTGTCCCCCCATAAATATTCCAACCGCCCCAAGAGTCGGTTACACCCAGACGGGCCATGAAGGGCATGACAAACATCCCCTGACGCCACATGGGGTTCAAGATTGGATCGCTTGGATCGAAAATGGCTAGCTCATACAATGCCATTGAGCCAGCCCACCCTGCTACGAGGGCGGTATGCATTAGGTGTACAGCAATCAGTCGTCCTGGATCGTTCAGGACGACTGTGTGTACGCGGTACCAGGGTAGTCCCATTGAGTAGGATCCTCCTCTACTACTTCTTTTAGCTAATGTTCTCTAGCGGATCGATCGTTAAAGAGAATATAACGAATTGTAACCAGTGTTGGCTGCGATGACAACCTTTTCTCGGCGAGCTGCGATCGTCTACCAGGGTCACCATTTAGTTGTCCCTTCGGCACCGACCGCTGCACTGCTTGACAATTTTTGCTTATATAGCATTATATGTTATGTGTAATCAAGATTTCTTGATAATTCTTCACATAAGTTCAATATTGATCCAAAAATGGCTAACATCAAGTTTGTCAAGGAAAACCGTGAGGCGATTGCCGCTGATGGAGCGAATCTGAGGCTGAAGGCTCTGGAGAACGGGATCGATCTGTATAAGACCTGGGGGAAGATGACCAATTGTGGGGGCTACGGTCAATGCGGCACCTGTATTGTGGAAATTGTGGCCGGGATGGAAAATCTCTCACCTCGGACTCAGACCGAACAGCGCAAGTTGAAGAAGAAGCCCGACAACTATCGGCTAGCCTGTCAAACTCTGGTGAATGGCCCAGTTTCTGTGAAAACGAAGCCGTGAGATCGATCGGATCTGAGGTATTCTAGGTACGTAATGGTTTCGTGTCTATTCAGTAAGGAGGCTTGCAAGGGATGGAAGTTAACGATCTCGGATTTGTGGCCAGCATTTTGTTTGTGTTAGTGCCTGCTGTATTCTTGTTGATCCTTTACATTCAAACGGCTAGCCGTGAAGGCAATAATGATGTTTAGAGTTAAGCACTGACAAAACTGCTCTGTTGGTGCCGTCACCAAATGCCGGCACCTTTGTCGGGCCTAGTTAGGGAACCGGGCCAGCAACACTGGACAGTTGGCATTCACCCGGACATAGTCGGACAGAGAACTTCCGAGCAGTCGATCGAGGTCTGGCAAGGTCTTGGCCACGGAGGGGCGTCGGTCTGGGGAACCAAGAATTAACAAGTCTATATTCTCATCTTCTGCGAGCCGACAGATTTCTTTGCCAGCATCACCACGGGAATTGATGCAGCTATAAGCAACTCCCATCTGTTTTGCCTGTTTGGCTGCTTCCTTCAACAGGGGATCCTCTTCAGGGTTGGTGACGTTCTTGTCTGGGTTGACATGAGCTAGCACCAGTTTGGCTTTGCCACCTGGAATATCTCGCAGCAAGGATAGCGCTCGCTGCAAGCTCTGCTGGGCCGCTGGAGAGGGATCGAGAGCCACCATGACGCGGTAGATTCTTTTGACATAGACATCGTCCTTCACCAGCAGCATGGGACGAGAGGCTAACTGGAAAACGTACTGACTGACTGAGTTCTTCAAGATGGCTTCCAGACGTCCTAAGGCCCGCGAACCCATAATAATTAGGTCAGAATCTTCTTCCTTGGCAACTGCGAGGACGACATCTTTGCGGTCTCCCTGTTTCAGTCGGGGATTGATCCGGTTGGGATCGTCGATCTTGATTGATTTTACTGCCTCTGCTAGAATCTTACCGCCCTCTTCTAGCTTTTGTGACATGGCTTGGGCTGTGGCTTGGGGAGGCACGACGTGCAATACTGTCACCGATGCCTGCTTGATGCTCGGGATTTCCAGCAACATATTTACCATCTGTTCGCACAGTCCCCTGCCAGCGACGGTTACTAAAATCTTCTTGAACATATAAACACTTCTCGCAATTAATTCGCTTCTGTTTATTCAGCATAAGCTTAAGTATTGACTCAAAGTTTGAAGAAATGTAGCGGTGCGTAACAATTTGTAATGTGAACGAAGAGTTGAGTTGGTTTGAATATCGGGTACGGACTATGCTGGTGTAGTATGGCACGGTGCTTGGATGGAGGAGACGCGGGTAGAATGCTTGCGTTCGAGGGGCTTTGACTTTACTGATGTGGTGGCTTGGGGCTTAGATTTACCGGTGGTGGATCTGTACCTGCGTTATCATCGCTCGCTCCGGATGGGAATGGAAGTGATTGTCAAGACCCGCATGTCAGCTATCAAGGGAGTCCGGCTGATTTGGGATTATCAAATTTGCTCGGCGGATGGCCCAGATTTATATGTGACTGGGAAGATGACTTTGGTGGCGATCGATCGGGAGAAGGGCAAGATAATGCGCCATCTGCCACCAGAACTGAGGGATAGGGATGCGTTGGAACAGCTTTCAGCGTAAAGTAAAGTTACCCCGCCGGGGATTCAAAGATACTGTGGGCGAATTACGAGATCTCGACGATCGCCGAGTAGGGAATGGGGATACCCCAACCCTTTAGGGTTGGGGTGTTTTGGGGGCAGAGCCCAGGAAATTACCCCACAGTATCTTCAAACTCCCGCGTTACCTGGCGGATCCAGGTTTCGAGGCGCCAAGTCGGTTAAAACCGACTGGAAACCTTTCACCTCACTCACCTCGTTCCTAGGCTCAGCCTAGGAACGAAAAGTTGAGGCTCCGCCTCAACTGGTGCTAGCAAGATATGAGGGGTGATCTCATATAAATCACCCTTGTCAACAGTCAGGAGGCGGAGCCTCCTAAATCTGGTTTTCCCAGTCTGAGACTGGGAACCAGATTCAGATGTGAGACTCGTCCTAGTTATTCAAATATACCATGAAAGCAATTTCTCTCCTGGGCTCTACTGGCTCTATTGGTACTCAGACTCTGGATATTGTGGCCCAAAACCCCGAACAGTTTCGGATTGTCGGGTTGGCAGCGGGGCGCAATGTGGAACTGTTGGCTCGGCAAATTCGCCAGTTTTGCCCGGAAATAGTGGCTATTCGGGCAGAAGCAATGTTGCCCGAACTGAAAGAGGCGATCTCCTCATATGACCAGCAACCTATTCTCTTAGTAGGAGAGGCGGGAGTTACGGAAGTCGCTCGTTACGGCGATGCGTCCACTGTTGTTACTGGCATTGTCGGTTGTGCTGGTTTGTTACCGACTATAGCTGCTATTGAAGCTGGTAAGGATATCGCCTTGGCAAATAAGGAAACGCTGATTGCTGGCGGTCCAGTAGTTTTGCCTTTGGTGGAAAAACATGGGGTAAAGCTATTACCTGCTGATTCTGAGCATTCTGCTATCTTTCAATGTCTGCAAGGAGTGCCATCAGGTGGTTTGCGGCGGATTATTCTGACTGCTTCTGGTGGTGCTTTCCGAGATTGGCCTGCCGAAAAGTTAGTTCAGGTGCGGGTTGCTGATGCCATTAAGCATCCTAATTGGTCGATGGGACGTAAGATTACGGTGGATTCTGCTACCTTGATGAATAAGGGGCTGGAAGTAATTGAGGCTCATTTTCTATTTGGCATGGATTACGACCAGATCGATATCGTGATTCATCCTCAAAGTATTATTCACTCTTTAATTGAACTGCAAGATACTTCGGTGTTGGCCCAGCTGGGATGGCCGGATATGCGCTTGCCTTTGCTTTATGCTCTCTCTTGGCCCGATCGGCTCTATACTAATTGGGAAACTTTGGATTTGGTTAAGGCTGGGAATCTGACTTTTTCTGAACCCGAGCATGAAAAGTATCCTTGTCTGAGCCTTGCCTATGCTGCGGGACGTGCCGGGGGTTCTATGGCTGCGGTTTTGAATGCTGCTAATGAACAAGCTGTTTCTCTGTTCCTAGAAGAGAAAATTCGGTTCTTGGATATTCCCAGAGTGATTGATTATGCGTGCGATCGACACCTTGGAGAACTCTGTCATCATCCGACTTTAGATGATATTATAGCAGCAGATCGATGGGCAAGACAGACTGTTTTGGCAGCTGTAGATACGGGTGTTGCTTCAGGAAAACAGGCGACACTGATTTCGATGGGATAAATTTCTATCAGTTTTGCCAAATTTATGGGGTGCATCTCAATGCAAGAATTAAGAAACCAGGTTTTTAGCGCGACTGCATCGCGCACTGCGTATAGGAAAAACTGGGTTTCTGGGCTACCGATGAATATACTCGCCGCAAAATTGAGATGCACCCGTTTTGGTTGTCAAGTTAATTTTAACCTAAGTTGCTACCTACAGAACCCCAATACCAAAATTAGCCAAAATTAGCCTTTAGAGCCTTGTGATTTACTTGCCAAAAATTGCTGTCTGAGAGGTCGAAATTTTTATAGGTAGCAACTTGAGTTAATTTTATTTCACGAGTCACATAATTGGGGTGTGGTCAAAAGTGGTTGATATCCTTCTGAATTGGATCGACTTGCGCAAAATGAAGAAGATGTCATTGCTTCGATATCCCCCAGAGGGGACGCGCTACATGCGCTGCGCGCACAAGGCTACGCCTGCACGATCACACTACCCCAGAGATGTCGAAGGGGGATACCAAAGCGGTAACTGTGGTATGCTCAACTATCAGACGGGAGCGTCTCACTTTTGCTTTTTTGCATTACCAACGGCTAATTGAGAATATAAAATTGCGTATACGCAGTGCGCTTAGCGCTAGGTCGAATGGAAAATAGCGCTATTCTCAATTCTCAATTCTCGATTCTCAATTCTCGATTCTCAATTTGCTTTCACTGGGATGCACCCGGTAGCAACTGGTGCAAGCAGTCCGAAAGGAACTAGCTAAAAAAGGCCCGGGGAAAGGGTCGGGGCCCGGAGAAGATGTGAGAGAAAAAAGAACGGAACAGTTGAAAGTCAGGGAAAAAGGCGTTAGTAGTGGTCAAGATGTAGTGATTTGACTACGGTCCGCCGAGGGTTTCAGGCGCTAAAATCACTACTTGTGACCCACTACCGTTAGGATAAGAGCAAGCTTGGGGGTAGAGATTTTGAGGAGATGGTTTGGCGGTCTGCAGATAAGGACGATCGCCAGCTGTTGGTAGCAACCGGTACAAGCAGTCCGAAAGGAACTAGCTAAAAAAGGCCTGGGTAAAGGGTCGGGGCCCGGAGAAGGCACTGGTTCCGTTAAGTGTTTGGGGTCAAGGTGCTGAATTTAGGAAATTACAGAGCAGATCGTATGCTAAATAATT
>JACOMV010000061.1 GCA_014324065.1 Hormoscilla sp. SP12CHS1
GTTGGCTCGGTAACAATGTTGATGTATTTGCCGCTCACAAAGCGAGTTTCGGCTTGATTTGGGCTTAAATTTTGTCTAAATCCCGCTATTTCTGGGAGAGACTCAGTACCGCCCAGCTCGACAAAATCCAGAGGTCTGTCAAACAAATATATCTAAAGCCTGTCTTCAGAAGAGATGGCTAATGGTATAAATTTACCTAATTTTAAATAAATGACTATCTTTGAAGTTAGCCGATCGCAGAACTTTCTGGTTAATCTGGCGGCGGGAAGGAAAAATCACCCGGGACATTTGATATAATAAGGCATATTTCAATCGCGAGCAGGATTCAGAAATGGAAGATTTACCCCAGTTAACAGGTCTGGCGACGGTGGTGATGGTGGTGAATGGTGCCCCAATTACCATATCAGTTAACGGCACAAATGCCCCAACTACCTCTGGTAACTTTGTCGATCTAGTGGAACGAGGCTTTTACAACCAAATTTCCTTTCACCGAGTGGTACGGGAACCAAATCCGTTTGTGGTGCAAGCTGGAGATCCGCAAAGCAGAGACCCGAATTTTCCCGTCGATCGGCTGGGAACAGCGGGTTTTATTGACCCGGTAACCGGTCAGGAACGCCGAATTCCTTTAGAAATTCAACCTGTAGGGGCCGCTGAACCGATCTACAGTCAAACTTTCTCTCAGGCGGGAATAACGGCGCCGCCAGTGTTGCCAAATGTTCGCAGTGCGATCGCGATGGCGCGGGTAGGTGGGATTCCTGATTCAGCGTCGTCCCAGTTCTTTATTAATTTGGCAGATAATCCTTTCCTGGACGGAGAATTTGCTGTCTTCGGAAACGTGACGGCAGGAATGGATGTAGTTGACGAAATTCAACAGGGCGATCGCATTATCTATGCTGGGGTAACTGAGGGCATCTCGAATGGTCGAGTTTCGTCTCTGATGTGCTGCTGAACAATTTGGTGAATGCTAGCAATGCTATTAAAGTTCCGGTTCTCACTAACTCCAGAACTGATGGCAACGAGGTGATTCAACTGGCGACAAGCGATCGGGGAATTCTAGCTTTAGATGGCATTGATAATGTCGTTGGTTCTGATAACTCTGATGTGGTTAATGGTAATCGCGATGACGATATCATTGAAGGTGGTGCTGGCGATGATTTTCTCCGGGGTGGAAAAGGGAATGATATTTTAATTGGCAGCAGCGGTAACGATTATTTGGTGGGAGATTTGGGTTTGGATATCCTCACTGGTGGCAGCGATGCAGATACTTTTATCTTGCGCACCTTCGCCGCTGAAACTGACGTGAATGCTGCCGATCGCATTTCTGATTTTAATCCCGGGGAAGGCGATCGGGTGGCGATCGCGGGGGAGATCGGTATAACAGATTTAGTATTTAATGCCTCGGGCAATGACACGCTAATTCAACTGACTAATGGCGACATTTTGGGTTTAGTGCAAAATGCGGCAACGGACATCGTGCAGAATGCTACATTCATAGTGGGTAGCGGGGATTTGGCGATGACTATTGGTTAGAGAGTGATAGGGTGGGCATTGCCCACCTTTCTTTCTATGATAATATATCAATATGTGAGTTCTAGGATCTGTCCCCACAAGCTGTCGAACTCATGTTAAACTGCTAGCAGCAGCACCGAGTAAACGCCTGCACCGACAAGGAAAGACCAGAAGTAACTTTCGTGATGTTCGGGGATTTCTTCTTTGAGGACATTTTAGGATTATCCCCCCAGCTACGAAAGCCCAGAGAATCGCGATCGCCACCTAGTCAAGATGTATTGATTGTCCCAGCACCCAGCCCTAAATAATCGCGCCTGCTAACACCCAGCACCCCCAGCGATCTTAAGCCTGCTTGTGATGTTCTCGCAAGCTATAGCGTTGACAATGAACAAACAGCAGCAAGGCGCTAACTAAGCCATGTTCTTCCGCATTTTATCTGTTTATTGCCAGTTGGGATCGAGCCGCAAGGTCTTCCTTAATCAGTTGAGGGATTTTGCCCTGACCTTCATATTCGCTGCATTGCCCGATCAGCTTTGCTACCAAACCCGTCCAACCCGTTTGATGATTCGCCCCAATTCCCGCACCATTATCGCCGTGGAAATATTCGTAAAACAGAATCAAATCCCGCCAGTGAGGGTCCGTTTGGAACTTTTCCGTGCCGCCATAAACTGGTCGCCTCCCCGATGAGTCGCGCCTAAAAATATTGCTCAATCGCTTGGATATTTCTGCCGCGACTTCCCAAAGATTCATCATCTGACCGGAACCCGTAGGACATTCCACCTTAAAGTCATCGCCGAGGTAGAAGTGAAACCGCTGGAGGGATTCTATTAGCAGGTAATTCACCGGCATCCACACGGGACCGCGCCAGTTAGAATTGCCGCCAAATAACAGCGTACTAGACTCAGCCGGTTCGTAGTCTACCCGGTATTCCTCTCCATTAACGTAAAAGATGTAGGGATTTTCTAAATGGAAGCGGGAAAGCGCCCGAATACCCCAGGGACCGAAAAATTCATTTTCATCCAGCAGTTTTGCCAGGATGCATCGCAACTTATCTTCTGTAACAACATTTTTGGGCGTTACGTAGCAAAGCGCTAGCATTCTCCGCGCCCCAACGCCACGTGTTTCCATACAGGCGACATTGCGTTTCAAGTCATAACGATTTTGGATGAACCACTCTAACCGTTTTTTGAAATTAGGGAGCTTATTTAAAACCTCCGGTTCCAGAGTCGTTACTGCAAATAGCGGAATTAGCCCCACCATAGAACGCACTTTCAAGCGTATTTGCTCCTGGTTGGGCAGGTGCAGCACGTCATAGAAAAATCTATCTTCCAGGTCCCACAATTGAGTATTATTTTCCCCTATCTTGTTCATGGCATCGGCAATATAGAGAAAATGCTCGAAGAATTTGCTGGCGATATCTTCATAGACGGGATTGTCTTGGGCTAATTCTAGAGCAATAGTCAGCATATTCAGGCAGTACATTCCCATCCAGCTTGTACCGTCCGCTTGTTCGATATGTCCGCCAGTTGGTAGTTTGGAACTGCGATCGAATACCCCAATATTGTCTAACCCCAGGAAACCTCCTTCAAAGATGTTCTTGCCCTCCAGATCCTTGCGATTCACCCACCAGGTGAAATTGAGCAGTAATTTCTGGAAAACTCGCTCTAAAAATTGCTTGTCAGTACGACCATACATTTTCCGCTCGATTTTGTAAACCCGCCAGGTTGCCCAAGCATGAACGGGAGGATTTACGTCACTAAAATTCCATTCGTAAGCAGGAATTTGACCGTTGGGATGCATGTACCATTCTCGCGTCATTAAGTCTAGCTGACGCTTGGCTCCGGGTCGATCATTGCTAAAGGAATGGCGTGGAATGCTAAATCCCAAGCAGCAAACCAGGGATATTCCCATTTGTCGGGCATGGAAAGAATGTCGTCATTATGTAAGTGAATCCATTCAGAGTTTCTGTTGCCTTTGCGTTCTGCTGGCGGTAGCTGTGTATCCGGATCGCCTTTTAGCCAGTCTTCAACGATATAATGAAAATATTGCTTTGTCCACAACATCCCTGCAAATGCTTGCCGTTGAATGTTGCGATCGTCTTCACTCATCTGGAAGGGCGAAATCCGCTGATAAAATTCATTTGCTTCGGAGATTCTTGTTAGGAATGTCCTGTCGAATTCCTTGCCCAATGGTTGGTTGGGGCGAGCGCTCAGTCGCAGTTTAATTGTTTGACTCTGGCTGGCACCAATTTCTAAGATATAATTTGCCGATACTTTGGTGCCAGTGTTCGCGGGATTGACGGCATCTTTCTGACCCTTGACTACATAATTGTGGATGCCGTCTTTGACGTATGGAGATGGGTTTTCTGAACCGAATGCTCGTTGGTAGTTAGTTTCGTTTTCTGTAAACAAAAGTTCTGTCGGACCCTCACAATAGAGATAGCGTTGTCCTAGGGTTGGGTGCGAGGCTTCGACAACACCGGGTTGAATTAATTTCAGATTTGGTTTGGGTTCTTTAGAGTTCCAAGACCAGGTATTGCGGAACCAAAGTGTGGGTAATAAATGTAATGTTTTTGTTTCCGGTCCGCGATTGATTGCCGTAATTTGAATGAGAATATCTTCGGGCCCCGCTTTGACATATTCGACAAAAACATCAAAGTAGCGGTCTTCTTTAAATACACCCGTGTCCAACAGTTCAAATTCTAACGTGCGGCGATCGCGCCTTTGATTCTCTTCGACCAACCAATCATAAGGATAAGCCCCTTGGGGATATTTGTACAGACCCTTCATGTAGGAATGAGTTGGGGTACTGTCAAGATAGAAATAATAGTCTTTCACGTCCTCCCCATGATTTCATTGACTTCCTGTCAAACCAAATATCCGTTCTTTCAGCATGGGGTCTTCGCCATTCCAGAGGGCGATCGCGAAACACAGTCGCTGGTGGTTATCAGAAATTCCCAATATCCCATCTTCTCCCCAGCGATAAGCGCGGTAATGGGATTGTTCGTGGGTAAAATAGTCCCAAGCTGCACCGTCAGGGCTATAATCTTCCCGCACCGTTCCCCACTGTCGTTCGCTTAAATAGGGACCCCAACGTTTCCAATAAGCTTGGCGGTTTCTGTCTGCTTCTAGTCTTTTTTCTTCCTGAGTCATGGTTTTATCAGTTTTCCCTTGTTACTGTTTGCAACTTAGGAGGATGAGGTAGCGATCTCCAAAAGGAGGCGTATAATACAAATTCAACCTCTGACAGCGATAAGCCCCTTCAGGAATGCCGATATCCGCCAGAATCAATTCTCCCGTTTTTTCTGGTAAAAGACCTGTTTTCGGTAGCCCTAGGGTCATCGTCCAACTTCATAAAATCCCCTGGAGCCTCTCCCGTAGTATAATCGACACCTGATGGAACATCTAGAGATAAAATGGGCGCCTTTATAATATTTGTCCAGTTGATTAATTCCCGTGCAACTCCCCCCCGTCATACTTGGCAACCTGTTCTACGACAAATTTAGCAACCTATTCGCTCATGGGACCCTGACGCCACATCAACTACATAATGCTGTACCCTCCTGCGCTCAAGGTTTGGGCTCAGCTTCGTCATCCTCCACTAACAAAAGTCTCATAACCTTTGTTCGATGTCTCCTGGGTAGTACGTTCCCAGGAGACATCGAAAATGCTCAATCCTGAACCCTAGGCAACAGCTATCTTGGTGGACGCCGCCGTTGCAGAAAATCAGGAATATCCAATCCTGGTTTTTTTTCTGGCTCCGTCGTCGGCCCTGGTCTGGTTCTGGTAATTGGTGGCACAGTTCGCGGTTCCACATTAGCTACTCGCTCTCGACTAACTGGTGGGGCTTGCACGTCACCAGTGAAACCAGTAGCGATCACAGTAATTCTGACTTCACCCTCAACGCGGTCATCAATCACCGCACCAAAAATAATATTGGCGTTAGGATCTACCGCTTCGTAAATCACCTCAGCGGCTGCATTCACCTCATGCAAAGTCAGGTCACTACCGCCAGTAATGTTAAAAACCACCCCTTTAGCACCAGAAATCGAGGTTTCCAGCAATGGGGAAGAAATTGCGGCATAAGCGGCCTCACTAGCTCGGGATTTGCCCGAACCGCCTCCGATACCCATCAGGGCCGAGCCAGCATCTGCCATTACCGCTCGGATATCGGCAAAGTCTACATTAACTAGACCAGGAACTGTAATGATATCGGAAATCCCTTGTACCCCTTGGCGTAGAATGTCATCAGCCACGCGAAATGCTTCTTGGACTGGGGTCTGTTCTGAAATCGCCGATAATAGCTTATTGTTCGGGATGATAATCAGGGTGTCTACCCGGCTTTTCAAGGCTTCAATACCTTCATCGGCTTGGCTCGTGCGACGCCGTCCTTCAAAGGTAAACGGGCGAGTCACTACCCCCACTGTCAAGGAGCCCATTTCCTTTGCCACTTCCGCCACGATCGGGGCTGCACCGGTGCCCGTCCCACCTCCCATGCCAGCTGTGATAAAAACTAGGTCTGCACCTTCTAAGGCGATCGCCAGTTCTTCCCGAGACTCTTCAGCTGCCTTTTGACCGATGGCCGGATGTCCACCAGCCCCCAGTCCTCGGGTCAGCTTTTGTCCTATTTGCAGGCGTCTGGAGGCTGCTGAGTTTACTAATGCTTGGGCATCCGTGTTGATTGTCCAAAATTCTACACCGGCAACTTCGCTAGCGATCATGCGGTTGACAGCATTGCCGCCACCCCCACCAACGCCAATCACTTTGATTTTAGCTATGCTACTGGGCACTATATTGTCATCTAATGCTTCTTCTGCAAGCCAGCGGCTATCCCGCGACTGGCCCATTTGGAATCCAGCGTTGCCAAATGGGTTGGCAGGCGTAGCCGTGTCCACTGCCTTTGAATAGGTAGATTTCTTTTCGCCATTGGAGCTTATATTAGTAAGCGGTAGCTGAGTCTGATTAGCAGGTGTCATAAGCAATTTAGTAATGTCTAGTCAATGACGCTGGTATGAGCGCAGCAGAAGACGGCGGTTTATGTCACATGGTAGCCTAAGGGCCACGGCATATTCAGCCAACAGTCTCTCAGAGTACTGTCACTTGACATGCATTATATGCTAGTCTAGTGTGCCTGTCAAGTTACAGGTAAGTTCGGTTATGTGTATTCTATTTGACTGTATCTAACTTCATTTGAATTGAAGATGAGGCGGGATTGGTGAGGTCAATGTAAGCAATTTGGCTATAATTTATCTGTGCTGGCAGCTGCTGCATTTGAGCTAGAGTCAAAATTTGAGTGGCAAACTGCGTTGACATTGAGCCAACATGAACTATCCCGATCTCTGTGTTCAAAATTATATTTCTGGGGTTTTGCCAATCTATTGTCAATATTTTTACTGAACAGCGGCTGATTGCTTGATACACTGCTTCCCAGTGAGGTTGATATTGCTCCGGTGAACCGATGACTGTGAGGTTGGGTAATGGAAATGACCCATTGACATTAGTATAGCTGTCTTTTGGCATCAACACCCCCTGTGAGTCTAGTAATCCTAGCATCTTTGGCTGTCCTGCCTCCTTAACGGCGATCGCCACGGGCTCTCGTTCGAGTACCTCGATTATCAGCCTGGGCGGTAATAGATGGCGACTGACTGTTGCCCTTGCGATCGGGGCTTTTGCGGACAGCCAAAGAGTAATCTCTTGGGGTTGCAGCCGAAACAGGGACTGGGGATAGTCGATCGGTAGCGCCTTATGAATCGTCGACCTTGAGAGCAATTTATTGCCAGCGATCTCTACCTGCTCTGGTTGACGGATCACCCAACCTGGCTGGGCGATCGCCCAGACAACACCGCCAGCTATGCCGCTGACAGCTACTGTGCGCCAGAGGGTCTGCAAAATTTTCAGACGCCTCGCTTGTCGCAATTTTTGACGCCGATGAGCCAATTGATCTGGAGAAACCACTTCGATGATTGTCATCAATATCTTACGCGCTTGATGCCGTCGGGCGGTGGCACTACTCGCCGTACCCCTTGTCGCGCATCGCCACATGATTCTAGCTTTGGGCGCTCTCGGTGTGTTATGATTATAAGGGATAAAACTCGATATTTGTATTTTTCCGGCGACGAATGGCTGCCAGATCCCCGGGTAACCACCCCTCCGCTACGCAGTGCGCGAACGGCTCATCAAGAGAAAAAGCATGCCCAGGCCGAGAGCGCTTAAGTTATAGTTGTAAACAAACTAACAATCCCAGAGTACAGGTATGAAAAAGTTTCTAGTTCTGTGCTTGTTTATATTGGGGCTGTCAATGGCCCTGTTAAACTTCAAAGGTCTGGCGAGCGCGGGAGAGTTTCAGTCGATCGTACTGGACTTTCGGGAAGATCGAGCGGGCCAGATAACTGAGCAGGTGTGGGCGATCGCGGATCGATACGGGGTCACCCCCAGACTCAACAGCATATTCTCAGATGCAGACAATGTCTATATTGTAGAGGGCGATCGGGCATTGCTAAAGGCCCTGAGAAGGTCCGAACTAAAGGATTACACGGAATACATCGAGCCTAACTACGTCTACCAGGCTAGCTTAGTACCCAACGATCCGGAATATCCCAAACAATGGAATCTTCGCAGCATTAACGTTGAACCAGCTTGGGATGAAACTAAGGGGAATGGGGTGACGGTCGCGGTGCTGGACACGGGCATCAGTATAGTTCCTGACTTAAAAGAAACGAAGTTTGTCCAAGGTTACGACTTTGTCAACGATCGCATTGAAGCATACGATGATGTCGGTCACGGTACCCATGTTGCCGGTACTATAGCCCAATCCACCAATAACGACTATGGCGTGGCTGGCATCGCCCACGAAGCTAAACTCATGTCCCTAAAGGTGCTGTCTGCCAGTGGCAGTGGCACGGTTGCGGATATTGCTGAAGCGATCAAATTTGCCGCCGATCGTCAGGCGGATGTAATCAATATGAGCTTGGGTGGCGGTGGCGAAAGCCAACTGATGAAAGAGGCGATCGATTATGCTCACCAAAAAGGCGTGACGATCGTGGCAGCATCTGGCAATTCCAATCAGAATGCTGCTAGCTACCCCGCCCGTTATCCCCATGCGATCGGCGTTGCGGCGTTCGGTCCAGCCGGGGAAAAAGCTCCCTACTCTAACTTTGGAGCTGGCGTAGATATATCCGCCCCCGGTGGGGTAGTCACAGAAAAAAGCTCTAGTGGTGGGATTCTCCAAAATACGATCAATCC
Organism: Hormoscilla sp. SP12CHS1; assembly: GCA_014324065.1. GTDB lineage: Bacteria > Cyanobacteriota > Cyanobacteriia > Cyanobacteriales > Desertifilaceae > Hormoscilla. Next base: position 8,751 of record JACOMV010000061.1, read on the forward strand.
AGAAACTGACAAACCGATTTTTGCCGCTTACCAGGGCACTAGCATGGCCTCTCCCCATGTCGCCGCTGTGGCCGCTTTGGTGAAATCAGCAGGTGTAGAAAACCCTGATGAAATCCTAGAGGTTCTCAAGCAGTCCTCCAGAAAAGTGGCAGAAGACCCACTTAATCACTTTGGCGCAGGTCATCTGGATGCGGCAGCGGCTGTTAAACTCGCCTTGCGAGGACAAATTAATTTCCAGGATTTCTTCCGCTGGTTACGGGATAACGGCTATCTCAATCCTGGCTTCTGGATAGATGGCGGTGCCGTGGCACTCCTGCCTAAAATTGCGATGATCTTGGGTTCCTATCTGCTAGCCTGGTTACTGCGGTATTATTTCCCCTTTGGCTGGAGTTGGTTCCTGGCTACTGGTCTGGTTGCTGGCAGCAGTGGCTTATTCGGACTGCGAGGCTTTTATCTGTTCGACCTGCCGCAATGGCCGTTCCGGATGATGGGCAGTTCCATTCCCGAACTGGGTAACGCCGTTACTGGCAGCACTTTGTTAAACCCCCTGTTTGCCAGTATCCTCATCCCAGCTGTGCTCGTGCTGTTGCTGCTGGGACATCCTCGCTGGAAATGGTTTGCCATTGGCACAACTCTGGGGGTCGCTAGCTGTTTGGCAGTGAATGCTGTCGTAGACCCAGGGATGTTATGGTTGGGTGCTAGCATTCCAGCCCGTCTCTTCTTGCTGGTGAATGCTCTATTATGCTTTGCACTGGCCCGTTTAGCTGTGAAAGGAGAAGGTCATCTGGCATGAGCATTAACGTCACTGGCAAGATCGAACGCAAAGGATTTGGTCCGGGCACTTGGGCTCTGGTAACTGATGAAACTACTTATGAACTTAAAGATGCCCCGGCTGAGTTATGCCTTGCTGGACTAAAGGTCAAAGTTGCTGGTATTGTCCGAGATGATGTCATGACTTTGGCTATGATTGGTCCGGTTCTGGAAGTTAACTCCTTTGAATTGTTGGAATAGTGGAGGTAGGGCAAACTCATCTTATTTTTGAGATGAGTTTGCCCTGGAAATCATCCCCGGTATGGTTACTAGTGCTTTTGGGTGTTATCAAAAGTAGTTGATATCCTGGCAAAAAGGATTGCGCTGCGCGCACACGCTACCCTGCGGGAACGACTCGGGCAGATTACAGCGTAGCTAACGTAATACGAAAATTATGTAGTGCATGTAATATTAGTAGTATAAGAGCGAGCGGGAGCCGACCGGGCAGATTACAGCGTAGCGAACGTAATACGTAGCGGGTTATATGTAATCATTAGTAGTATAAGAGCAGGCGGGAGCCGCGTATCTACCCGTTAAATAGTCAGATATGACCTTTTCTTTACCAACTGGTTTTGAACGCACCCAGTGCGTATATTTAGCCCTTTGGCTTTTTGTTCCCAATTAAGCAAAAGGCCAGAATATTGAATAATAATTTCGTATCGTAATTCTATGATAATTTACGGAATTCCAAGAGTTTTCCGATGGCGAGGTAAATAAATTTGAAGTTTTATACTGTAACTTTCAACCTTGAACTTTTATACTGCATCAGTCAGACTTCATCATACTTTCTGAGGAGATAGAAGTCGATCGCTGAGCAAAAACCCCCAGTCTATCAGCTGAGGGAGATAAATCAGGGTGTATCTACCATTCCTTTATTCTCGGGTTTGCCACTATCATCCGGATAAATTTCAGCTCGCGGTAGGAGAATTTTTTGGGGTGCATATAAGAGCAACTTTTTGGAGTGCTAAAGAGTCTAATTACAATTTGGCAATGGGTGCATCTCACTTTTGTAATGTAGCCCGCAGCTGTTGGTTGCCACGTGGTCCCTGAGCTGCGTCGAAGAAAAATCGCTCCGGACATTGCTTTGTTCCTGTAGTCGGGCCCCTCGTTCCCACGGCGCAGCCTGGGAACGGGTTCCGGCGGCGAGGCAAATATGGGATGCACCCTTGGCAATCTTGTACCTGCGACCAGGGCATGGGAATATTGGGTGCTTGGACTTCCCTGAATCTTATGGGAAGGCGTGGAAATTGAGACAAAATACAGCTGTTAACGGAATTTGTCAGTAGCGTAGCGTGTAGGGCGGGCGGATCGCCTGCCCGTCAATTATCAATTTTGAATGCAGCACGAAGCCTCGATTTGAGAAGCAAGCAGGAGTGCAGGTGAAGTGTGACTCAAGAATTTCATCTTTCTGTGACCCCGGTGGGAGCAGATACCTATTTAGTGCGGACGGAACAGGTGGCTCGTGGCGTGCCACTGGCAGAAGAGCAAGTTGTCTGGCCAGTTTCTGATTGGTTAAACCGGGCTCGTCAACTCTATTTAGACCCAATACAGGGCTGGCTAGAGACCCCTGTATTATCAAACTCAGAACCCGCTCTCCCTGTAGCCCCCGGGGGAGCACGACCAGCTCATTTATTGTCTCTGGGTCAGCAGCTCTATGAGGCTTTGTTTCAGGGGACTATTCGCGATAGTTGGCTGATCGCTGGGGTGCTGGCCCAGGATCGAGGCGAAAAGCTGCGGCTGCGGTTGGGACTGAAAACTTCCGATCGATGTCTCCTGGGTAGTACGTTCCCCTGGGAACGAGGTGCTTCCAGGAGACATCGAAGCTGTTTGGCTCGCTTGCCTTGGGAGGTGCTCCATGATGGCTCTCGCCCTCTTGCTACTGGCACGGATGTGGTGTTTTCTCGCTATCATCCGGTACATATCTCTTCATTTAAGGGCTCTTCTGATCGCGAGTTATCGGCAGAGCCCTTAAAGATTTTAATGGCGATCGCGGCCCCGAGCGATCGGGAAACTCTGGAGCTGGAACGGGAAGCTCGCAATTTGCAAGCGGAACTGCAACAGGCCAATTCCGATGTTGGCCAACTTCAACTGACAATCTTAGCTCAGGCAGACCGGGAGCAATTGACCCAAGCATTGGAACAAGGGAAATACGACGTTTTTCACTACGCGGGCCACAGTAACCTGGGGGTGTCTGGGGGAGAGATTTACTTGGTCAGTGGCAGAACTGGTTTGACGGAAAGGTTAAGTGGGGACGATCTGGCGGGGTTGCTAGTTAATAATGGCATCCAGGTGGCGGTGTTGAATTCCTGCCGCAGTGCTGATGGGGTAGCCGAGAGGGGCGATGGCGCTGCGCTGGGCGCGCAGCGCCATCGCAATTTGGCAGAAACCCTGGTTTTGCTCGGTATTCCGGGGGTGTTGGCCATGGCCGAACGCATTCCAGATCGTGTGGCCCTCACTCTCAGCCAGCTGCTTTACCGCAACCTCAAGCAGGGCTATCCGATTGATTTGAGCCTGTCTCGTGCTAGACAGGGACTGATTTCTGCTTACGGTTCTCATATGCTGTACTGGGCTTTGCCTATTCTTTACCTCCAGCCTGGGTTTGACGGTTGTCTTACCTCCAATGGCTCCCGGGAATGGGATTGTCTGTCTGCTGAACCAGAAGATCTTTTGTCCGATGGGACGATTCTGCCAGATGGCGATCGCTGCGCGAAAAATCGCACCAAAGAACTTGGTTTATACCAGGAGGCGGTCTCTGACAAGGATAATGATTTACTGGCTGACAACAATTTAGGCTTGACCTTATATAGTCAAGGACCTATTCATGATGCGATCGGGGTCAAGCAGCTAGCTGCTTCGATGTCTCCTGGGAGCACCTCGTTCCCAGGCGGAGCCTGGGAACGTACTACCCAGGAGACATCGCCAGCTAATCTGAATTTTGCTGATGCCCATTATAACTTGGGGGTGGCTTTTTACGAACAAGGACAGCTCGAACAGGCGATCTCCTCTTACCTCAAGGCGATCGAAATTAATCCTGACTTCGCTGATGCTCACAATAATTTAGGCATAGCTTTCTATGATCTGGGACGCATTGATGAGGCGATCGCCGCTTACCAGCAGGCTCTTTTCATTGACCCCCTCCACGGTAATGCTAACAATAATCTCGCCCGCCTGTCTGGATCCCCGCTCTCAGTTGCTGCGCCCACCAAGACTCGGGATCTGAAAGCAGAACAATTGTCAGCTGTTCTGGAGAGCGGGAATGAGAATTTATCTCAAGAGCAAATCTCAATTGAGAGTAAGTTTTTGAAATGGCTGTGCTTGGGGATGGGGGTAACTGCTTTATTTTTGTTCTTCGGGTTGTTTCGCTGGCAGCCTAGTTCCCGGTTGGACCCACTACCTCCCTACCTGGAGCCTACTCCGGAGACATCGAATGCTAATTCTGACCCTTCTAATGATAACATAAATATTACAGATCGCGCCGCTCAACTTTTCCGTGAGGGTAAGATCGACCTCGGGTCAACTGAGGTGGAAAAACTCTTAGACTCGGGCGTGCTCAACTTTGCTTCGACAGCGATCGCTGCCGTGCCCAAAGACCAAATTAATCACTCCCGCATCAGTTATCTCCGGGGCCGACTGGCATGGCAGCAGATCCAACAAGGGAACAGCAACTACAGCTTGGACGATGTGCGACGTTTCTGGGAATGGGCCGCCAAGCAGGAAGGGGATAACCCTATTTATTACAATGCTCTTGGTTTTGCTTATTATGCTCTTGGTAATCTGGATGCAGCTTACTCTAGCTGGATCCAGGTACTGGAGTTGATTAAAAATTCCCAACTACCTGACCAAAAAACACAAGAAGTTTGCTCTGTTAATCAAGATGGATTGACTGCTTGTGCTGGGTTAGCTCTTGTGCTTTTCAAATCTGCCCAGAACTTACCTCCCGACCAACAGGATCCTTTGGGAGATCGGGCTCAATCCTTGCACCAGCAGGTTATCCAAGCCGATCCTACAAATTTTCAGCCCCTGGTCTTAGCTAAAAATAACTGGCTCTGGACCGAAACCGCCATCGCTGATTGGCGAGCGCTATTTGTTGAGAATGAGAATTAAAAATTGAGAATTGCTTCGAGTCAATTAAGAAACCCGGTTTCGCAGGAGAAACCGGGTTTCTGGACCGATCTGGATCTGTTGGAAAATCAATATTGGCCTCAGTAGGCTGACCGAGAGGCTGGTCCGTGTGGTGCTGGCGCTCTTTGGTCAATTTCATCAGTGACTGGCTGAAGAAAGCGGACCAGTCCTGGTTGTTTGCGTATTTATACTTAAAATTAAGTAATGCCAGATAGATGTTTACATGGATAATTAAGTAAAAATTTCGATGGCATCTGTCAAAAGTAGTGTTTAATGAAAGAAATAGTTCTGATGAAAGAGGCAGAAAACCAATGAAGGGACTAGAAGAAACCTATCTATCAGACTTTCAGTGGGCTCTTTCCGGCCAGTTGCTGGGGCCATTATTGGAACCGGCGGCCCATCGTCAGGGAACTGGCAGTGGTGGGGTGGTAGAAGATGAGTTGATGATACGGGAAACTACGGCTCCGAGAAAATTAGATCGAAGAGAGCTTCCCATTGACGGGTTCAGTTTTGAGTCTCCTAGGAGCGAAAATTGGTAGTGATAAACATGTAGTGATGGCACAACTAACCCGACAAGCATTTGTTGTAATCATGCACAAAATACCAAATCGCG
>JACOMV010000062.1 GCA_014324065.1 Hormoscilla sp. SP12CHS1
CGCACTTACACCTATCTATATACTATAGCAAGGTGCTCACTAATTTTCAATATAAATCTCAATCTACAGATTTATATAAAATTTTAGTCAACTATTCTTACCCCCTCGTTCCCAGGCTCAGGCTCTGCCTGGGAACGAGGGGGTTTTGTCTCCATCGTGAAAGAAGCAAGTCGGTTCGTTTTGATAGCGCCCTCGTAGTCGAAAATTGGAGTTTCCACATAGGGAGGGTTTTCCAATTGCCAATGGGTGTGGCCAAAAACAGTTGGGTTAAGTAGGTGTGCATTGGTAGACTCAATTATGTAAAGTTTTGCCAAGTTGGCTGAAAGCCTCTCCCAGAAAGAGATTCAGCGATTTTACATTTATTCACATAGGCTGGTTTATTTGTGCCTACCTACTTATACTGAGTAAGAATTAGCAAGCTTTGCCTACAGGGGAAATATTCTAGACAATTTCTCCTACCAACGGGTTTTGACCACACCCCCAGCAATCAACCATCAAGCATCTACAATGTCAGGGATTGTGGATCTGTTTCCATCAACTTCGCTAAATCTTGCAGGAAAGCCGCCGCCTGCGCACCGTAGATAATCCGGTGGTCGCTAGTCATGTTCACCTGCATCTGTCGCCGCACTCCTATTAACCCCTCTTCCGTGGCTACTACTTGCGCACGGGAAGCTCCGATCGCCAGGATTGCCCCCTGACCGGGTGGTAAAATCGCATCAAATCGGTCTACCCCAAACATGCCCAAATTAGATAGGGTAAAGGTGCCGCTATTGTACTCCTCTGGCTGCAACTGCTTCGCCCTAGCCCGTTCCACCAAACTCTTCCAGCTGCGAGACAAGGAATAGATATCTACCGCATCGGCATTTTGCAGTACGGGAGTAATCAAACCCCCATCGGGCATCGCTACAGCTACCGCAATGTTAATCGCACTATTATATTGAATCCCTTGGTCTGTATAGCGAGCATTGATCTCCGGATGTTTCTGCAAGGTGACTGCTACCGCTTTCCCTAGCAGCGCTGTCATCGTCACCCCCTTGGACTTAATCTGCTTGTAGAGTTTGTCCAAATTATCAGTCGTAATGGTGTAACCCACTCGATAGGTAGGCACCTCCAAACTCGCCACCATATTCCGCACCACGGAATTTTGCAGCGTGTTTAAGGGTACTACCTCTCCGGGAGTTGCTAGAGGTATCGCCTTTGTTGGTACGGGTGCAACTTTAGCTGTGGGGGTAACACTCACTGCTAGGGGGGAGGGTTTGATAGTTCCTGCTGCTGCTTGCACGTCCTCTGCGACAATGCGCCCGTGGGGACCGCTACCCTGGAGGATCCTCAAGTCTACTTTTAGTTCCTTCGCTAGCTTCCGGGCTCGAGGAGAGACGATCTCCCTGCCATTTGAGCGACTAACTGTTGGCGCTAATGGCGCTGCTGCTGTCTGGGGACTAGCGGTACTCGACTGATCCGATTTTTCCAGAACGGTAGCAGTACTCGAGGTAGCAGCAATTGGTTGGGGAGTAAATTCTTTACTAGACGCCTGCTGTACCGCCGTTTCTATTTCCGCTTCCGTTTCTGCTATTAGGGCGATCGCCTCTCCCACCGGAGCTACTCCACCCGCTTCTACAACGATCCTAGCCAGATAGCCCTCATAAAAGGACTCCACATCCATATCGGCCTTATCTGACTCTACTATTACCACCGTTTCCCCTTTTTCTATCTTGTCCCCTGCCGATTTTACCCAGGAAACAATCTTCCCTTCTGTCATCGTGGAGCTGAGGGCTGGCATAAATACTTCATAAATCATAAGCTGCTGTTGTCAGTTGTTGGTTGTTAGTTGTCATTGAGCGCTGATAACTTCTCACTGCTTATGTACGATTACTATTTAAGCTGTCGCCCATTAAATTGCATAATATAAAATCAAAGCTGAAAGCCTTGTACTCAATGGGTTTAGCAATGCAATTATTGCATTAATAATGCAATAATTGCTTACTTTACTCTAAATACTCAGTCGTCAGCCGCGCTGACGATCTGATAGTTCACGGCTGTCAGGACTGCTTCAGGACTGATCGCCGATCGCGTAGCGGATCGGCGTCTTTCGCATTCGCTGCAACTATAGTTCGCCGCGAATTTCTTCCACGCTCCCATCCCGCAGGACTATTTCTACTCGCATTTTTTCGATTATGTTTTGTCCTTTCTCGATCTGGAAGAAGCTATCGATTTGACCTTCAGATACCTCCTGTTCCAACTCCAGCGTCTGCAATCGATTTAGCTGTTGCAGAATTTGGTTTTTCTGCTGTAGCAGTTGATTTTTATTTTGATTCACCTGCCCTTGAATGTTTTGAATTTGTTGGTTCGCTTGATCACTCAGAGGTTGGATATTTTGCTGCTGAACTTGCTTGATCGCCTGCTGTCCTTGCATTTCCATCTGTTGCAGTTGGTTATCAATCTGGTTCATTTGATTCTGCAGTTGCTGTTGCGTTTCCTCCTTCCAGCGGGGAGTGACGATCGCCTTGACTTGGACTTGTCGCTTCAGCATCAGACTTGTTTTGGAATCTTCCATACTTCGTGATTCAATTTGACTTTGCTAATTTTGTCATTATTCTCTAAGCATTCAGCCGATCTGCCTTCGATGCACTCCGGACGCACTACTCGTACTGTCCGTCGCACATCGACGTCGGACTGCCATCATCTAGGTAAACATCCCGTCAATTATATCGCGATAGCGTTCTGTGACAACGGGACGTTTAATTTTCAGGGTTTGGGTCATCATGCCATTTTCTATGGAAAATGGCTCTCTAATCAGACGTAACGGACCGATCCGATCGTCCGGGCGGTAACCGGGGCGGTTTTTCACCTCCCTGGCCAGCTCTTGCCGAATTAAATCTTCTACTGCTTTGCTCTCCATATCAATAGCACCCACCCCTCGTTCCCACGGCTCCGCCTGGGAACGCTGCTTTGCCCATGCTGCCAGGGCTTCGGTGTTGGGGACAATTAAGGCCCCCAGAAATTTCCGATCTTGCCCTACTAGCATAATTTGGTCAATATAGGGACTGCGGGCGCAGGCGTCTTCGATTGGCTGGGGCTCGATATTTTCCCCATTAGTGAGTACGATCGTATCTTTAGCCCGACCAGTCAGCACGAGGTGATTTTGGGGCGTCAGCCAGCCCAAGTCACCGGTATCAAACCAGCCTGCGGAGTTAATGGCCTTGGCAGTGGCTTGGGGATTTTGATAATATCCCTGCATTAACTGCGGTCCCCGGGCTAGGACTAAGCCCCTCACCCCCGATGGCAGGGATTGGCCAGTATCGGGGTCGGCAATCATAATTGCTGTACCGGGTATGGGTTGTCCCGCTGAACCGCGCAGGTTGTCCCAACTGCGCCTTGCAGTCAGCACCGGTGACGTTTCCGTTAAGCCATAGCCTACCAGAATCTCCACACCAATAATTTCAAAGAAGTTATCCAGGTGCATTGCCAGGGAACCACCGCCACTGATCACCTGGAATAAATCACCTATGCCTGCACGCACTTTCTGATAGACTAGCCAGTCTGCTAGGGCATGCAGTGGAAACAGAGCCGCTGTTGGCACTAGTGCTAGCAGACGTTGAGGCAGTCCGGGAGTCAGATTATTCAGGTCTAACCCCTGGACAAGCCGACGGGCAGCGATGTAGCGGCCAGAGATGTTGAGTAAGTTGTTGACCAGCTTTTGTTTACTGGCCGGTTGCTCTCGGAACTGCTTTTGGATCCCTTCATAGATTGATTCCCACAACCGGGGGACACCGACCATATAGACGGGCATGTACTTTTTCAGGTCATTCTTGAACTGGCGGCGGTTGGTGTATATCTGGGTGGCACCTTGGGAGAGAAAAAAATATTCGGCAGTGCGTTCGTAGACATGCCAGGATGGTAGGATGCTGAGAACCCGATCTCCCAGTTGTGGTTGCACTGCTACTCCCAGATTTGTCATCTGATGCAGCAAGTTACCATGAGATAGCATTGCCCCTTTAGGTTTTCCCGTGGTGCCAGATGTATAGATCAGAGTTGCCAGGGTCTGGTGGTTTTGGCTGACTGCTTGGGGCTGCTGCTGGAGACCTATCTCCATCAGTTGGGAAAAGTTCCGCACTGGCAACACCTCATCGGAGGGGGGTGCTTCATCACTCAGTAAGAGGATGGATTTAATGGGTAGATCGTCCATGCCAGTACGTAGTTTTTCCAGCGTTGCCAGATTTTCTACTACTATAGCTGTTGACTCGCTATTTTCGATGATGTATAGCAGTTCGGAGGGATCTGATAGAGAACTCCGCACTGCGTTCGCAGCCCCCGCCCTCATCATCCCCTGGTCGGCAATGAACCAGCGGGGACTATTATCTGCTATCAGAGAAATGCGTGAGCCCGGTTTTACTCCCAAAGCTTGCAACCCGGAGGCGAACTGCTGGATCTGGGAGTTTAACTCTCTATAGGTTAGCTGCACTGCTGGTTGGGCGTGGGGGTCCCAGAGGGCGATCGCATCCCCGAATTTCTCTGCGGCCAGGGGCCAGATTTCCGGTATAGACTGTAATGAGGAGTAATCTACCATCTTTGCCAGACAGGCACGTTCTTTATCTGTGAGTCGATGGGCACGGGACTTGATGGATGCATTCATTTGTGCTTCAACGATCTACTACAAAGTTCGTAGTGAGCACTAAAGTGCTCGCCGAAGGACTAAAGTCCTTACTACGAACCATAATTATATCCCCATCAATCCAGTATCAACAAAAAAACCGGGTTTGGTGCTTTACATCAACCCGGCTATTCAGTTCTGATTAGGATCGAGTGCTGCGTTTAACCCTCACAAATCCAACAAGCATATCCGTGCAAGTACGTGCAAGTATAACAGAGCGCATTTTTCAACGCGCTCAGGCCGCAGCCAGCAAAGCTCAAGGCGTAACACGCTACCGGGCTACTGGTCCTGCGAGCGCTTATAGTTAACAGCCATGGCTAGCCATCCACTGCTTTTTTCTAGCTTAGTACACCAACTCGCAAAAAGCAAGTAATATACCGGATTTGCCGCTCACAAGTAAGTCTACTTGTGAGATTTGTGTAGGTTTTGCGCCACTAGCAATTAAATCTAGCATAAACACGTAGATATTCTTAGCTTATTGATCCCTATACTTCTTTTTCTTTTACTGAAAACAGCCCCGAATATTAGAAATGTGTAAGAATGTTGAGCACTTAGTAGCTGCTCCATGTCTCTGGGGTAGTGGGATAGCGCGTCCCCTCTGATCGAAGCGGCCATTATCACTTGCTCGCGATCCTTGCTATCCTTAAATTCGCTCTATTTCTCAAATCTGTCTGAGCGGTTTTTGCGTTAGCGCAGCGGCTGCGCAGCCGCTAGCATCCCGAAGACATCGAAACGCGAGGATGAAAGTCATTCACCATGCTTTTGATAGCTTACTGAGGTTTGTAGTGAGGACGGAAGTCCTCACTACAAACCTCATAAAAATCGGTGCGCCAATGATGATAATTTCTACATCTTCTCTTTCGACGATTGGTTCGGATAATTCTGACATTGCTTTCTTGGGAACTTTTATTTAATACATTAAATTCAGAATTTCAAGAGGTCTTATAAATATTTTTTAATCTTTTCATATCGGGGTTGATATAATAAAAATTTGTGTTAAGAGGCTTGATTTTGGGCTATCGCACTTAATGAAAATAATCAAATTATTCGTGACGGACCCTGTATAGGATGCGATCGCCAATAGTAGGAGCAAAAATCAGAGATCTTTCGGTTCAGATTAAAATGTTACTGATTTATGCCCGGGCTCCTACTGAGTTTGTCGCCAGGATGCTAGGACTAGACGTATTTCCCCATAACTATAGCATTCTTGGAGATGTTCGTAAATAGTTTTGAGGGAAGAAGTCCCCACCTGTTGAATTGCTTGTAATATGGGTTGTTGACGTTTGGGGGGGACTATCTTGTCTAAATCTACGGGCTGCTGCATCTCGATCAATTCTGCTAGATGACCCATGATTGTGGTAGACTTGAGGTTGCGCTTTTCGGCAATTTCTTCAGGACTGTGACCTTGTTGATATAACTCTAAGGTCAAGGATAAAGTATTGGTCAGATACAAGCGACTATTATTGCCACCCTGAAATAGTGAAACAGATGATTGCTGTTGGCAGTAAGCTTTAATTTCACTCAGGAAAGACAAGCCATATTGTTTGGCTTTGTGACGGTTGACGCCGTCAAGGCGGGCAAATTCTGCTAGAGTTTGGGGTTGCTGCTGTGCCATCTGCATCAGACTGGGGTCGGAAAAGATCGTATAAGGTGGGACGCCTTGGGCGTCAGCTAGCTTTTTGCGCAGCACTCGCAACCGCTGAAATAGCATTTCTCCAGCAGCAGCAGTTTTTTTCTGGGATGCGATCGCCTGTTTCTTTGGTACAGCAATCTGAACAGAAGACTTCCGCCGCATAACTTCCCAACTGAGTTGGTTCAGCTTGAGGATGCTATAACCATCTGTGGTTTGATTTAATAAACCTTGGTGAAGTAGAGAACGGGCTAGCATTTTCCACTCCTCAACAGTTTTATCTTTACCTATACCGTATGTAGAAAGTTGATCGTGACCGTTTTGCAGGACTTTCTTATTCCGAGAACCCCGTAATATATCGATAATATGAACCATCCCGAAGCGTTCTTGAGAACGGGCGACGCAAGAGAGAAGCTTCATCGCTTCGACAGTCCAATCTTCGGTAGGTTGGGGATGGCGACAGTTATCGCAGCAGTCGCAATTACCTGGAAAACTCTCGCCAAAATAACCCAATTGGATGGTGCGCCGACAGTCTGTCCCCTCAGCGTAGTCAATCACCTGACGCAACTGTTGATAGGCAATGCGTCTTTCCTTTTCGTTTTCTTTTTGGTCTAGCATCCACTCAATTTTCTTGAGATCGCTATAACTAAAAAACAAGGAGCAGCGTGCTGGTTCTCTATCTCGTCCCGCGCGACCTGATTCTTGATAATATGCCTCCAGGTTGCGGGGTAAGTTGTAATGGATGACAAAGCGGACATCGGGTTTATTGATACCCATGCCAAAGGCGATAGTAGCGACAATCACCTGGATATCATCGCGAATGAAGCGAGTTTGATTAGTTGCCCGTTCCGAGTCTTCTAAGCCAGCATGGTAAGGTAAAGCTTTGATGCCATCGCCCTGCAGTCGGAGGGCGAGTTCCTCTACTTGACTCCGACTGAGACAATAGACAATCACAGCACCGCTAGTCTGAGAAATCAGCCCGAATAATTCGGCGTAGCTTTGCTGAGTTTTGGGGCGGACTTCATAGTAGAGATTGGGACGATTGAAGCTGGCAATATGAATGTAGGGTTGTCGCAATTCTAACTGTTGAATAATATCTTGGCGGACGCGCTCAGTAGCAGTGGCAGTTAGGGCCATGAGGGGGATATCTGGGTAAAGCTCTCGTAACAGTCGCATTTGCCGATATTCGGGCCGAAAATCGTGCCCCCACTCGGATACGCAGTGGGCTTCGTCAATGGCAAAGGCGCTAATGCCAATTTGCTGTTGGATCATTCCTAAGAAAGGGAGAAATCTTTCTGCTAACAGACGTTCGGGGGCCAGGTAGAGGAGTTTAATCTGCCCGTTGAGGATGTCTCGTTCGCGCGATCGCATTTCGGCGTTACTGAGGGTACTATTGAGAAAAGTCGCGCCAATGCCATTATCCAGCAGGGCTTCGACTTGGTCCTGCATGAGGGCAATGAGGGGGGAGACCACAATAGCTAAACCTGGTTGCAGCAGGGCGGGCAGCTGGAAACAAAGGGATTTGCCGCCACCAGTGGGCATGACAATGAGTAAATCTTGCTGGTCGAGTGCCGCTTGGACGATCTGGCGCTGTCCCGGACGGAAGCTGTCATAACCGAAAAAATGCTTAAGTGCTTGTTCTAAAGACGAAAATTTGGACATATGGCAAGAATTGTTTCTGTGCTTTTAGCTATTGTAAAGCCCCGTTCGTAGTAAACGCTAAAGCGTTTGCCGTTCGTAGTAAACGCTAAAGCGTTTGCCATCACCAGTCAGAAATCACCAAAAGAGAAGATGAAGCTACTTTGCCTGAGTAACGGACATGGAGAAGATGCGATCGCTGTCAGAATCCTGCGCCAACTAAAATCCTTCGCGGGGCCTCTGGAGTTAGCAGCCCTGCCCTTAGTAGGAGAGGGAGTTGCGTACCGCGAACTGGGGATTCCGATAATCGGTCCAGTAAAGCCGATGCCTTCTGGAGGCTTTATATATATGGATGGGCGTCAGCTGTGGCGGGATCTAAGGGGTGGCTTACTGGGCCTGACGATCGCCCAGTGGCAAGCAGTATGCCGTTGGGTAGGGGGATCCCACGCGCAGCGTGGGGTAGTGCGACGACCGCCCGACTGGTGCATCGAAAGGAAAGGGAAAATACTGGCAGTAGGGGATATTGTACCGCTATTGTTTGCCTGGTGGAGCGGTGGGAAGTATGCTTTTGTGGGCACGGCCAAGTCGGAATATTTCCTGCGGGATGAAGCAGGGGTGCTACCAGGATATGAATGGCAGGCTTGGTCCGGTTCGGTATATCTACCTTGGGAACGCTGGTTGATGAGTAGCCGCCGCTGTCAGGCCGTTTTTCCCAGAGATTCCCTGACAGCAGCAAGATTAAAACAGGGTAAAATACCGGTTTTCGATTTGGGTAATCCGATAATGGATGATTTACAGCCCCAACAGCCAATTGCTGCTTTGGCGCACCCGAATGGGGAAAAAGGGGAACGGGACCGCCAGCTGACGATCCTGATGCTGCCGGGTTCGAGATCGCCGGAAGCTTATGAAAATTGGCAGTTGCTGCTACAGACGGCTACTTTCCTCCTCGAAAGCAGGAGGCGTTCAAAGGTGATCTTTGCAGGGGCGATCGCGCCTCTCTTAACGGTAGAGAGGATGGGAGAAATGGCAGAATCAGCTGGCTGGCTTCCGCGTGTCGATGAGAACCGATTAGACTATAAGCTGCATGCAAGCATGACCTACATCCAGAAACATGGGACATTGCTCCTGACGGAAAAGGGTTATAATCAATGCTTGCACTGGGCAGATGTGGCGATCGCCATGGCGGGGACGGCCACAGAACAGTTTGTGGGCTTAGGAAAACCCGCGATCGCGATTCCCGGGGGAGGCCCCCAGTTTACCCCAGCATTTGCCGAAGCCCAGTCTCGCCTGTTAGGGCCTTCTCTGGTGCTGGTGCAGCAGCCAGGTCAGGTTGCCGATCTTCTAGAAAAACTGTTGCGTGACCCCGACTGGCTACAGCTGATTTATGAAAATGGCCAGCGGCGGATGGGAAAACCAGGGGCTGCTAGGCGGATCGCGACTTGCTTGACAAAACTCCCCTAGGGCAGTTTATAGTTAGAATCTCCTGCAACTTAGCGCAGCCTGTTCTCTGGCGGGAGCCGCGTTCCCAGGCAGAGCCGTGGGAACGCGGAGGAACGAGGAAATCTCCGGACTCTCCAAATTTTTGGGTTACGATCTGGATAATTGTGCGAAGAGAGTGTTATACTCTGAGAAAGTATGGCGAGCGTAGCCAAGTGGTTAAGGCAGTGGATTGTGGTTCCACCATTCGCGGGTTCGAGTCCCGTCGTTCGCCCTTCGTAGGACAGGGGACCCCTGTCTTGGGTTGAGTCGATGCACCAGTCGGGCGGTCACGCTAATCGCACTACCCATCGCGCACGCTTCGGGCCCCCTCCGCTGTGAGAGTAAAATCGGGAGATATATGGCAATAATAGTCCAAAAATATGGTGGCACCTCGGTGGGCACAGTGGAACGGATCCAAGCAGTGGCCCATCGGGTACAGAAAACGGTGCTCGCTGGCAACTCCTTAGTGGTAGTGGTTTCGGCAATGGGCAAAACCACTGATGATTTAGTCAAATTAGCCAAAGAAATATCCACAAATCCCAGCCGCCGGGAAATGGATATGCTTCTGTCTACGGGGGAACAAGTCTCGATCGCCCTGCTGAGTATGGCATTACAGGAATTGGGACAACCAGCGATTTCTCTGACAGGGGCACAGGTGGGCATCGTTACGGAAGCGAAACATTCTCGGGCCCGGATTTTGGAAATTTCTACAGAACGGATCGCCAGTCACCTGGATGAGGGGAAAGTGGTGGTGGTAGCTGGTTTCCAAGGCGTCACTAGCAGCGCATTACCAGGCGGGAGCCAGGTAACGAGGGAAATTACCACCCTGGGACGGGGGGGTTCGGATACTTCAGCAGTGGCGCTGGCAGCGGCCCTAGAAGCATGCTGCTGCGAAATTTACACTGATGTGCCGGGGATTTTAACCGCCGACCCCAGGTTGATACCGGATGCGCAGGTGATGGCGGAAATAACCTGCGATGAAATGCTGGAACTTGCTAGCTTAGGTGCGAAAGTTCTGCATCCACGGGCGGTGGAGATTGCTCGCAATTACGGCATTACTTTAGTGGTAAAATCCAGCTGGACGGATGAGGCGGGTACGAAGGTAATCTCCCCAAGTCCTTGCGCCCGTTCTCTAGAAGGTTTGGAACTCGTCCACCCTGTAGATGCGGTGGAATTTGATGCCGATCAAGGTAAGGTGTCCATGCTGCGAGTGCCCGATCGCCCGGGAGTAGCAGCAGAGTTGTTTGGCGAGATTGGGCGTCAGGATATAGATGTAGATCTGATTATCCAATCGATCCACGAAGGCAATACTAATGACATTGCCTTTACCGTTGCTAGCAATGCTGCCAGTCGGGCGTCTTCTGTGGCAACTGCTATTCTACCAGCTTTGGGAAGTAGTCAGGCGCGTTCCCAGGCGGGAGCCAGGGAACGAGGTGAGGTGATCGCAGACAATAATATTGCCAAAGTCAGTATTGTGGGTGCGGGGATGATAGGGCGTCCCGGCGTGGCAGCCCAGATGTTTGCTACTCTAGCAGATGCGGGGATTAATATCGGAATGATTTCCGCATCGGAGATCAAAGTCAGCTGCACGATCGCTGCCCAAGAGGGCGATCGTGCGGTGGAGATCCTCTGCCAAGCGTTCGATGTCAGCAGTCATCAAGCAACGTTCCCAGGCAGAGCCGTGGGAACGAGCGCGCTTCCAGGCAGAGCCGTGGGAACGAGTCCAGAAACTCCGGTCCGGGGTGTGGCCCTGGATAAAAATCAAGCGCGTTTGGCGATCCTGTCTGTACCCGATCGCCCGGGAATAGCAGCTCAAATCTTCGGTCTGCTAGCCCAACATCAGATCAGCGTTGATATAATTATCCAGTCCCAGCGCTGTCGGGTGATTAATGGCGTCCCGACTCGCGATATTGCCTTTACTGTAGCACAAAGCCAGGTGGAAGTTGCCCGGCTGGCTTTAGAAGAACTGCGATCGGTCCGCGGACGGCCCGAAAAATCGGAATGGGGCTATAGTGAAATTGTAGTTCGTAGGGCGATCGCCAAAGTCAGCGCTGTTGGTATAGGGATGGTCAAGCATCCCGGCGTAGCGGCCCAGATGTTTGCCGCCTTAGCCGCACAGCAGATTAACATCGAAATGATTGCTACTTCAGAAATCAAAATTAGCTGCGTCGTAGCGGAAGCAGAAGGAGTGAAAGCCTTACAAGCTATCCATGCTGTCTTTGGACTTGCTGGGGGCCAAACAATCATGGTTCCCCCTTAGGGCGATCGGGCTTTTTGGGCATTGCCCACCTGAAAAACTTAGCTGCACAGGCCAGTTATATTAGATAGACTTGAGGGCGTAGAAGAGGAAGGAATTGATAAATCCGAGGGCGAGGGAACCCAGCAAGGCACTAACTATACCCCCGCGCAAGCGAAATCCCGAGACCAAAGCAGCGGCTAAGCCAAAGATGATGGCATTAACTAAGATCGCGACCAGAGTAATATTAAGCATGTTAAGGGGCAAACCAAAATACTGAAAAGCGGGAACCTGCAGCGCATTCAATATTCCAAAAGCTGCTGCTGATATCATTGCTTTCTCGAAACTGTCAATTTCAACACCCAAAAATGGCAGTTTTGAGATAATAAACAAGCTGACCGATGTCACTAACCAGTAAACGACTATTTGGACAAGAGGTCCAAGATCCATTGATATACTCCCTTTCTAAAGTTTATGTCTGAGTAATAATTATCTAGATTCTCCATATTATAACTATTTAGAGCCAATTGCTGATTAGCTTTACAAAACTTAATCATAATAAATAGGACCGTTATCCCAATACTTCTCGGTTAATAACTTGTCCGGATCGAGGGGCGCATCCCGGAGCACGAGCGCTTAAGCGAGTGTCGCACTGATGTATTTGCGATCGTGCTCACCTGCCGGGCCGATCCCACCGATAAAATCACTGGGTTTTCTAAGGGAGCCGACGACTACCTCACCAAACCCTTTAATCTTGAAGAACTGAAATACCGGGTAGAGGCGATTTTGAAGCGCCAGCGAACACCCCCTCAGCAGCAACCCTTAATTTTTGACTGGCTAGCCATCGACCCGGTCAGTCGGGAAGTCAATCTGGATAATCAGCCAGTTTCTTTAACTGCCCTGGAATTCGACCTGCTGTACTTTTTGGCTAGCCATCCCGGTCGAGCTTGGCGTCGTGCTGAACTGATTAAATAAGTATAGGAGTACGAATATGAAGGGGAGCCGCGAGTTTTGGACGTACATATCGGTCAAATTCGCAGTCCGCTGGAAACTGACAATCAACTAACACTGATTCAGACAGTGCGGGGTGTTGGTTATAAGTTTGAGGCTCCCAAGAACAGTAAACGGAACTAGAGCGCCAGTTTCTCAAACAAGAGGGCAATTTTCGCCAGATCCTTATTTCCAGGTTGGCGCTCTACACCGCTGGATAGATCGATACCATTGGGGTGAACTAGATCCAGGGCTGATTGGACATTGTCCGGTGTTAAGCCACCGGCAAGGAACCAGGGGCACCGGGGATGAAATTGCTTTAAGGCAGACCAGTCCAGGGTTTTGCCTGTACCTCCAAGCTTTTCTGGATCGTAGGCGTCTAGTAATATAGCATCTACACAGTCAATGTACAGATCTGCCTGATTTAAGGCCTCTTGCGTCTTTACTCTCAGGGCTTTAATAATTTCTATCTTCGGCAGGGCACGACGCAACTGGTGGCAAAATTCCGGTGACTCGCTGCCATGCAGCTGGACGCCACTCAATTGGGCAGTTGCCACCGTTTGACAGATTTCTTCTAAGGGGGCGTTGGCAAACACGCCGATGCGGTCGATCGCTCCTGGCAACTGCTCCACCACCACCCGGATATTTTCAGGCGTTATGTAACGCTTAGACTCCCGCACGCAGATAAACCCTAGTGCTGTTGCTCCTAACTGTGCGATCGCGATCGCCTGTGAAGCTATTGTTATCCCGCAAATCTTGACTCGCATATATCTATTGTGAATTATAAATTGTGAATTAATTATTGACAATATAAGAACTGCTTATGACCAGTTATCGCGTACTAGGCCCACCAGCAATCTGGTATCAGGTCTCCTGACAAGTAACCACTGACAACTAACCACTAACAACTAACTACCCATTTTGGCTTCTGGCTGGGCCGTTGAATGTTAAGTTATATTAATTTATGAAACGAAATGATGGCTTCGTCAAAAAGTAATTTAAAATTATTAAAGCTTGTAAAAATAAATCGACGCAGGAGAATAGGTATGAGTACAGAGTGGTCTTTGAGTGTAGGCTTGACCATGATTATCTGCAATATAGTGGCGATCGCCCTAGGCAAGTTCTTCATCCAACAGAAGGGTGCTGGTCCAGCATTGCCGGGAGGGCCCTTTTTCGGGGGTATGGGCTTGCCTGAGTTGCTGGCAACCACCAGCCTGGGTCACATCCTAGGAGCTGGCACTATATTGGGCCTGAGCAGCGCTGGCATGTTCTAAAAGTTAGCTCGCTCGACCGTAGGCGATCGGCTGTCGGGAGGTCGATCGCCGCAGGACCGAGGTTCTTGAGTAGGGGAGTAGGGGAAGCATAAATCCCCTACTCCCTTATGTATTATACAACAATGGGTGTCAAAACCGAACGGGGGGAGAATCAATTAACCATTACTTGCGGACAAAAATGAGTCGATCGCCCCCCGAATAAGATGCGATATATTAATGTCTCGCACAGGCGGTAGGAATAAACTGGGCAAAACTAGGGCGTGTCATCAATCATTTTTTTGACAGAAGTCGATTAATAGGGTATGGAGTATTTAGATATCCAGTAATAACAA
>JACOMV010000063.1 GCA_014324065.1 Hormoscilla sp. SP12CHS1
TTGCTCTGATGCTGATGGGAACAAATACGTTTAAGAACTGGTTTACTAAATGCTGTTATTGTACTAATTAAATAGCGAATAAGCTGTATCTTGATTCGCCACAAAAACTTAAGAGATCGGAATCGTAATTTTCTTCAGCCCGCGCAGGCGGGCTTTGTTATTGTAGCCCTACCCTAAAGGGTGGGGGTTTCGGGGTGACGGGGATGCTTATCAAAGACCTAAGAGGCGTTTTTTGGCAGCTTCAAATTCGGCATCTGTCAAGTATCCCTCCTTTTTCATCTGCACTAACTGCTTCAGTTTTGCCATCCCATCTTCCGCCCCCCGAGTTTGAGTTTGTGTTTGAGTGCGAGGTCGATCGTCCGCTGGCATAATTTCACCCTTAATCACCTGGCGAGGACTTTGAGTCAGCATGGGTTTCTGCTTCTGCTTGGACTGGAACCGTTGTTGCAGGCGACGGCGGAAGCGATCGATCGCGCCTTCCTTAGCGATAGTTTCGGTAGTGGCGGGAATTCCCACTACCGTAGTTCTGTAGGCATAATTAGCATCAGATTCTGGTAAATTATCCACCTCGCGAACAAATTGTCGCAGCTTCGGTAAATAATGTCCTTTCCAGCGGGAGGGTTGTTTTTCTATTTCCCCGATCGCCCGGGACAGCAGTCCTCGCAAAGCCGCAATCAAATCTTCTCGGTTAGCGAGTTCTTCGAGGGCTTGATGCCAGACTGGACTGAGAATAGCAGTATGGTAGCCATCTCGCAAGCTATCATAATATTGAAATTGCAACTTTTCCGGGTGCCGCTGGATTAAATCAAAGGCCAGACAAGCATAGAACAGATCCTCCAATTCCTCCATTCTGCCCGCATCGGGAGGGATAATATCGGCAAATAAACTGCTATAGTCATTATGGACAAAAGAGCCAGGAGCATTCTTTTGACGACTGTAGGGTTTGCGCATCTCCTCCAAACCCTCGATCAGTCTCAGGGGAAAACCAGCGTATTCGGTCACGATTAAAATTTCCGAGGAGGTTTGAGTTGGCTTCAGCACCGCGTCAGAAATGACTAACTCCTGTCCCAGTAATGCTTTGAACTCTTTTATTTCCTGCTCGTCCGCATCCTTAAACCCCACGATCGTACTACTTTTGGACTCGCTATTGCGGAAATAGGGGTCGCTCAAGTTCAGACGCAGCAGGGGCGCAGCTTCCTGCATAATTTGTCCCAAGCGGGTCGAGCGGGTGGCGCTGGAGTAGTTTTCCATGAAGCTGGCGATCGCCGAATTCACAATATTCGTGCTGCGAGAAACAAACAAGCGATCGACTGTCAGGTCGATTTCCTTTTGCAGTTGTTCTGGGGCCAGGCGATCTCCCCTGATCGCACCAGCGAGAGACTCGCCCCGTTTTGAGGGAATTTCCGCACTTACTTGGATCATATGGGAACGAAATTCCTGGGATGACAACAAGATATTGTAACAGCTTTCTAGATCGGATTCCTCAAAAATAGCCTCCCCACTCATCTCATCAAAATTCAGTTGCTTCAGGTTGCTTTCCGCCTGTTCGTAGTCACCCTGCAAATTTTCTACTAAGAGACTGAAAGCCGCAACTTTAGTCTATCGGGTTTGCACCTGCTTTTGCAAAGTCTTGACAATTTGCAGGGATTCCTGCTTCACTGCCAAGTTAAAATTATGCTCTATCGTCTCGCATACTTGGCGCAGAACCCTTTTCGCTTCCCCTTGCACTTGAGCATTTTTCCCTACGGGTCTAAATTTTTGTTCGATATCAGCAATTATCTGCTCGGCATCTTGCCATTGGCGCTCTAAATCTTCCAGTTGGCGCGTCCCCCCTTGCTCCAAAATTTGCTCTTCCAGAACCCGTTGCCAAGCATTCAGTTCCGTGGCGATCGCCTCCAACCAGTCCCGGGTACTTTTAATGGAGAAATCCCGGTTCCCGGAGTGAGTAAATTCGTCAAAAAGCCATCAATATCCCGCTGGAAATTTGCTGTCATACTGGGACGAATCTGTTGCAACCTAGTCAACCAAACCCCTCGGCTACTTTCCGTATCTCCGGCCATAGTTTTCCGGAATTGCTCTCGAAACTCCCTGGGCAACTGCTGTCTGATGGCCATCCGATCGTCCTTATTTTGGCAATCAGCAATTCTTCTTTCTAGCTTATTCCTCCAGGCATTAATTGCACCTCTAAAATTCTTGTTACCTTCTGTAGCAGCAGCTTCCAGCTTAGTAGCGAACCCATCCCGACGATTTATATCCGTATGCCAAGTGAGCAGGAAACGTTCCAGTAACAGTTGCGGATCGGGACTTTGTCCTTCCCCATTCAACCAGAAATTCACCAGTTGCCAACTAATCCGAGTCAAAGCAATTTGCACGATAATATCCCGGGGGAAATAAATTGCCGCCAGACCAAAGGTTAAATAGCGCTGGACATTCGGACGGGGGTGGTCGTCCCATTGCAGCAACTGCTGTAGGAAATTATCCCTCATCCCCTTCATCACGGGTCCCAGTTCGCTGGAAAAGTCCAGAGATATTTTACGAGCAATCACGTTACATAGCTTACTTTGGGCAAAAATTTCATAGGGGCCCGATGTCTGGTGCGAAACTAAATAGGCGTAGTCAAAGGGCGGACGTTCTTCCTGCACGAGCGCCAATTCTTGCATATCGTAACAGGCTTCAAACTTGGTGCCCGGAGTTGTATAATGATTCAGTTCTTTCAGGGCCCCGTAGGTATTGGCGCTCATATTGGACGTGTTACCGTACAACTGAGGACTAATTACTAAATAACCGACAATTTGGGCCCCCCGATCGCCGTAATCGCGCCTGAGACTATAAGCAACATCTAGTAACATGCCGCTACCGGTGCCGCCGCAGAGAGAACAGACCACAAATATATTCAGTCCCCGATCGACCTTTAACCCAGATTTGAGTAAACTTGCCTCATGTCCCCGAGTGCGCCGTTCTGCTGCTTCTATTGCCCCTTTCAGCAGGCGATAGTTATGAAAAAAAGCCAATCTCCCCACAGGTCTAATCCCTTTGGCCCCCTCTTCCACTGCTTTAATGTTCCGCAGCAGTTGCGGGGGAAACCAGCGACCAATATGAGCGTAGGGCCCTTGGCGATCGAAGGTTTCTCGGCCTTCCAATGCCCGCACAAAATTAGTCACTTCCGTGGAGGTCATAGTTGCATTCACCTTTTCCGCCTCCCGGAAGCTGAGGTCAACACCGTGATAGGTACTCCCCGTGCGCAAACCCGATGCCTGGGACGCCGCTTTATCAGTGTCAATGTGGACAAAACTGACAATCGGTAGGTTGCTCAAATCCCCATAGCGGTCTACAATTAACCTGCGGATGCGCATCAACACGTCGCGACCCGTTCCGCCTAATCCGATACAAATCGTGCGGTTAATACCGCGAAACTGTCCTTCGTTACCGGTAGATTTCATCGTCGTAATCTTCTCCCCACGCAGATAATTATAATATTATCGGTGTTAATCCTTTTTGTTTTCTCCTACAATTGTCTGCTTAACATGTGATGTGATTATATCACCCCTGTCAAGATTCTACAAATCTGGGATTGTCCTGGGCCCTCAATGCTTCCCAGGTCCGGTGGGTAGCCTTGAGCCCAGTAGCTGGATCGGCGCTTTGAGCAAAAATGCTTATAGTATGCTAAGATAGAGATGCCCCCGACGGGCGGGCATGAGAAAATGGAAAAAACACGGGACTAGAACAACCTTGCATTACGATCCACAAGCCCTGAACAACTCCTATCGCCAGCGTCCGGGACTGCTATGGGGACGGCGCTTGACGATTTTCCGCACCTCCATCAGCTTTGCCATCCCTTTGCTATGGGACTGGTTGACCGGTAGCCTCCAGAAAAATCAGCCCCAACGGGCCCTGCAACTGCGGCAAATCCTGACGCAACTGGGGCCGACTTTCATTAAACTGGGGCAAATTCTCTCCTGTCGTCCCGACATCATTCCGCCCATATATATTGAAGAACTTGGCTTATTACAAGACCAATTACCTTCCTTTCCCAATGCGATAGCCTATGAGTTAATCGCCGCAGAACTGGGACAAACCCCCGATCGGATCTATGCCGAACTCAGCGAGGATCCCGTGGCCGCCGCCTCCTTCGGGCAAGTTTATAAAGGAAAACTCAAAACAGGGGAAACCGTAGCAATCAAAGTCCAGCGTCCGGGTTTGCGATCGAGCATTTCCCTAGATCTTTACATTCTGCGGCAAATCGCCGCCTGGGCACAAAAATATATCTCCTTCATTCACAGCGATCTCGTGGCCCTGATCGACAAATTAGCCAGCCGCTTGTTTGCAGAATTGGACTACATCAACGAAGGTCGCAATGCCGAACGCTTTGGGAAACTGTATGCCAACAAAAATAACATTATCGTCCCGCGCATTTACTGGGAATATACCGGGCAGCGGGTGCTGACAATGGAGTGGATTGCAGGAGTAAAATTAACTGAAATCGAAAAGTTGAATAGTCGCCGCTTTGATGGGATCCACTTTGTCAATCTCGGATACAACTGTTCCGTGCGACAACTGCTGGAAAGCGGCTTTTTTCATGCGGACCCCCACCCGGGGAATTTATTAGCGACCCCCGAGGGTAAGTTAGCGTATATAGACTTCGGCATGATGAGCTTTGTGAGCGCCGAATATCGCTATAGCTTCATCGAATCTATTATGCATATCCTCACGGGTGACTTTGAAGGATTAGCCCAAGATTATGTCAAGCTAGGGTTTTTGCCCCCCGAAACAGATCTGAGCTTCCTCGTTCCGGAACTAGCGGATATTTTTAGCAGAGTGCTGACTGCTTCGGTAACCGAATTTGGCATCAATAGCGTGATTAAGAAGCTTTCTCCATTAATCTACAAGCATCCCTTTAGCTTGCCTACTTATTATTTGCTCATTTTTCGCTCCTTAGCAACCTTGGAAGGAGTGGCGATCGCAGTCAATCCCGATTTAAAGCCATTTGGTCAAATCTATCCCTATATAGCACAACGATTGTTGACAGATAAAAAATTGACTTCCTGTCTGCAAGAACTCTTGTGGGAAAATAGGAAAATCAGGTGGGAGTTATTAGAGGTACTCTTATCTCAGATGCGAGATAGTCCCGAATGGAATTTACGAACAGTTTTGACTGGAAGCTTAGAGTTTTTATACTCAAACCAGGGAACGCCAGTGCGCAGGGCCCTAGTGGATGAAATAGTAACAGGAACAGAATCACTTTTGGTGAATGGCTTCGAGGAAGTGACAGCCAAAATTGGTCTGGTACTTGCATCTAACCCAGGTAATTGGCAA
Organism: Hormoscilla sp. SP12CHS1; assembly: GCA_014324065.1. GTDB lineage: Bacteria > Cyanobacteriota > Cyanobacteriia > Cyanobacteriales > Desertifilaceae > Hormoscilla. The sequence goes on from JACOMV010000063.1 coordinate 5,314, forward strand.
TATATCAACAAGGAAATGCTGCAAAAACTTCAGTCCCAGATCGTGGAAGTGACAAATTTAGATCGTCAAGAGGCATTAGCAATTATAGAACTTTTCGGCAAGCCCAAAATGCAAAATTTAGTCGGAGAACTGCTAGAAAAAGTTGGCCAACGAGTACGCGATCGTGTAAAGTTTAATATCGTAGGTTTGCTTGAGGCAGGAAACTCAAAGATTGCTACACTTCGACCCCTGTAATTCTCTTACTTCGCTGTCGGCCCGCTGGGTTAGGAGGCAATGGTGGGCGGTGCCCACCCTACGATTTTTTAAGTTCGATCGCGAATTCAAAATCACGATTATTCCCATCGGGACAATTCAGCCTCATCTGGTTACCAGATAGGCGAGTCCGCTGAGTAACTTCTCTGCCATTGTAATCAATTTTTGCTAACCCCGTTGGCACTAGGTAAAGACTATTCCCTTTTCGTTCTAAATATGCTCTCACTTCCTCCCCGGGACAGTCAATGGCATCAACGCAATTACCATCGTACTCCCCGATCGCGATCCGTCGATCGTGTCGGAGATAACATATTTGTTCCTCCTGTTCTGAATCAAAATCTACGATCAGTTGCCATTTCTTTTGCCAACTCATCCAAGTCTTTACTGCAAACAGGATGGCAATTAATCCGATCGCCAAACCGGCAGTAGGTAACCACAATTGCCCCCAGAGGTAAGCATTTACCAAGCAGGTTTCTTTGCCCCCGGGGGCGGGAGTGCAGAACTCCTGCACCGTCGCAGGAATATCCACCACAGTCAGTTGATATACTTGCTCGTCCTTAGTTCTAATTGAGAGCGATCGCTCTTGCAGAGGGAGTGCTTGCATCCAAGCACGTCGTTGCTGACTGGGGAGAGAATTTTCTTTTCTAAAAGGGCTTTCAAAAGGGGTTTCAATCCATTCCGATCCTAATTTGGTACCCAGAGGCGCATCAGTAATCCAAACCACCGACTGGGGTTTAATTGCTTGATTTTCTGTCAAGCGACATTGATTGATTTGGGCCAGCTTCTGATAGATAGATAGCTCGGCAAGCTGAATATCTGTATTGCGGAAATTGCCATCCGACTGAGATTCTATCCCTGGGATGATGCGATCGACATCCGAGTTGCTCTTGAATGCGATCGGAGCTTCTAGAGGCGCGACGGTTGAGGCAAAAGGAACGACATAGACAGTATCTCCCGGTTGCAAGCTATCTTCCACAATCTGACGCAGGCGCAGGCGACCTTCTTCATTCAAACCGACACTCTCCGTTAGGTCGATCGCCAGCACGACATCGCGCCCGCCATGGAGACGAGCGACCAATTGCAGTGCCGTTCTTTGTAAAGGAGTCAGGGGTTGCCCGGGAGCAACGGTGGGACAAGATTCACTCAAGACAGTTCAGCCCGAATCGTACATACTGATTATATCACATTTCCTCGTGCCCGAACCCTAAAGGGTCCGGCTACACAAACAAAGCCCGCCTGCGCGGGCTAAAATTTTCTGCCTCTTCTGAGGCTCTGCCTCCAGCTTCTGGCACCCGAGGCTGAGCCTCTAGGAGCGTTCCCAGGGAGACCCTGGGAACTAGGTAAACTGCCTTTTTTCTCGCGGGCAGTCTCTGGCTGGGAACGCTCCTTTCGACCAATATCTAGGCACTGCGCACCCTACTATATTCCCAATTCCTGACGAACATCTTCCAAAAATATCCGACCGTGTTCTTTTTGACTTTGGCGCGATCGCTGAATAATATCAATAAAATTCGGATTCACGCTCACCATAAGCGTCTCCAAATCGATGCCTTGGATGGGAACCACTGCCGCAACTGGTTGACCATCACGGGTTAAAACAATCGGCTCTCGATCTTGTACATACTCTGCCCAAGGAGCCTCAGCTTCAGAGATTTCTACTTTTCTCATAATTCTACTACTTTCCCTTCAATCAAAACTTTTTTCTCGTTCCCATGATCTCCCTGGTAACTAGGTAAACTGCCTTTTTTCTCGCCAAGGATCAATGATTTTAGTAAAAGAATTCCATACCGTGATCGCAATTCGTTTAGCCTTATTTCAGCCCGTGACCACACCTACTACTGGCAATTACTATTGTTGTTGCTTCTTGATTTGATGCACAATAGCTTTGATGGCATTCGCCGTAGCATGCTCAAAACTTTTTTTAAGAGAATCTAGCTCATCAGGACATTTTGGAGTTACGTCTCCCAGACTAAAATCTACTCTATCGAGAGTCAAGTATCTTCTCTGGTCAAACTTGACTATTATTTGAACTCTTTCAGTACATTCGTTTGGGATCTTTCCAGGATAGTCACTATTATTTGAATGTCCTTTAATCTGCTCATTTTCATAGTCTTCATTTCCCACCCAAATTAAGATTCAGCTTATTTATTTCTTCCACCATTTTTACGCTTGCAATCTTCGTTGCTTCCTTCAGATTTTTCTCGATCTTCAAAGCATCATAAGCCGAATTAGAAGTTTTTTCTCCGAATGTAAAAACTACTTGGATTTTTTGGAGATCTTCGCTAATTGTTATTTTCACTACATCGCCATCATTATTTTCGCCCTTTACAGTTACAATATCATCGAGTGGAGAAGTTGGAGTCTTGAGATCATTTGACTTGGATAAAAATTTGTCAAATTGCAATCCCACAATCAGAACAAATACACCAATCCCAATAGCAATACATATTTTTTTGAAGCTCTCCTGCTTGGCAATATCCATTAAACTGCTCATAAACCTGGAATGGCGTATCACTTCCCAGTCCTCTGGAAGCCTCTCGTCACTTGATAGACTCCGCCAGACTCCAGCAGCTTCAAGAGTTTCTCTATTCTTAATTCCCGTGACAACCACTAGGGATCCTTCTTCTGGATGTGGAGGCAATCGATATTCAGCGAGTTCATCAGCTAACAGATTTTTCATCGTTGGCGAAATCCGTGCTATTTTTGGAGTTGTATCGGGATTTGCATTTCCCGCGTGACCTGTTTCAGCCAATCGCTTAATATCCTTATAAGAAACCTGAAACCCTTCGGAACCGCCAAACCTCACAGCCCGGTCAATTTCTTCTCTCAACGAACCCTTTAAGGCACGCACCGCGATCGCGCGCAGCACCGACTCGTCAGATTCTTCACCCACCCATGCTACCGAATTACGGATCTAACGGGTGCGAAAATCCGTGCGCGAACTTTCTTCACTAGTAACCAGCAACAGCAATTGACCATTAAACCTTGCCAGAACCACTGAGGGAGCTTCACTCTGGATTAAATCCCTCACTTGACCGATGATAGGATGCTCTTCCCGTTGTTGACCGCCCTCAGTGATGCTCAACCAGCAGTAGTCCTGAGATTCCCCGCGACTGCGAACGTAAATCTTCATAGTTAACTCCTTCCTATCTAATCATTAAGGACTGATATACTTTTTGAACTTGCTATAAGTCATAATGTTCCCAGAAAACAAACTCACCAACCGCTTTTGGGCGATCGTCTATGATTGTTTTAGCTCTAGAAGCGGTTATTCTATAGACCATTGGCGTTATTGTAGCTTCTGCATAAAAGACAGTAGTTGAGACAATATAACATACAGGCCACTAGCCATTAACAAGTATAGGATGAGTTGAGGATTCTTCAACATTTTTTGATCCAGCTCTGGCGTCAAGTAGCCAGACAAAGCCTCAGTCTCAGTCTCCGGTATTGTTTCCCAATCCTCTGCCTCCACTAAACTGGATAGACCTCGCCAAACTCCAGCATTTTCCAGAACCTCTGCCTTCTTAATTCCCGTGACAACCACCAGCGGTCCCTCTGATGACGGCAACCTGTATTTCTCCAGTTCCTCCGCTAGTTCGTCTCTCAACTCTTGTGAAGTACGTCCGATCTTCTTCGTCCTGTCTGGAGGCGAGTTTGCTGGTTTGTCCGTCAAAGCTAATTGCTCAATATCTGGCAAAGAAACCTGAAACCCCTCCTCACCGCCAAAGGTCACGGCGCGGTCAAGTTCTGCTCTCAAGTCCCCTCGTAACGCACGTACTGCCAGCATCCGCAGCACAGACTCATCAGAGTTTTCTCCCACCCATGCTACCGAATTACGGATCTGACGGGTGCGAGAATCGGTGCGCGAACTTTCTTCACCAGTAACCAGCAACAGTAATTTACCCCTAAACCTTGCTAGAACCACTGAATGAGCTTCACTCTGGATTAAATCCTTCACTTGACCAATTAGGGGATGTTCTTCCCGTTGTTGACCTTCCTCAGTAATGCTCAACCAGCAGTAGTCCTGAGATTCCCCGCGACTGCGAACGTAAATCTTCATAGTTAACTCCTTCCTATCTGTTTAGTAAGTTTTGACCCTGTAGAACTGCAAACCCGTCACCATTTTTGCAACCCTTTGCTATCTCAGCAACCGCCTGTTTAAATGGCTCATCTTGACCGAACAGTTTTCCTAGCCACGACCTTAATCCCTTGCGCTCCGTGTATTTTTTTAATAAAAACCGTAAAATGTATCGCAGTGGCTGTTCGCTATCGATGGGATTGTATTTAGGATTGTTGGTTTGATGAAACCAGAAAAAAGGCTTACCATCCTTAACCTCCACATGAGAAAAAAACACAGTACCCACAGTTTGAACGGGTGTAACTACTACTGCTACATTCTGAAGCTCTGCTTCAGCTTTCAAAAAGTTTAATAATGTTTCATATCCCTGCTTTACACGATTCAATAGTGCGGCTGAATTTCCCTCCTTGATGTATTTCTCACACTTTACTGGAGCCAATATAACTAGCCGGGGCTGCTTTAGTCCCCTGTAGGCATTCTTCAACAAGGTAGTAATTGTTAAGGGGTTATTAATTTCTTGATGCCATCGACCTGGCCAGTTATCTTGTGCGTAAGGTTGATAAGGCTCCATCAGGGCCGGAGCATCGATCGTAATCACGACTGCATCAGACTCCCGGATAAAAGCTAGAACAGACTTCTTTTCCCGATCGCTTGCTTGCGACTCGATCCATCCCCCTGGGTAATCTTGAAAGCAAATCTTAAAAGCTGGATCGTAACCGGGCTTACCAATATCAAATTTGAATGTTCCTGGTTCTTCTGTACCGCGAGTACCTCCTTTTGCCTGAAAATTACCCTTTTTGACAAGGCTTTGCAGGTCTCCAAGGCAGTTTTGAAGGATGCCTACAGTTTCTATATCTGGATCGAGGGTAAGGTTGGTCGCACCAATGGTGGTAGCAAACTGATCGTACATGACTGTCAAAATACTGGTCTTGCCGACACCGCTTGGACCAAGCATGGTTATTTTAAGTTCTGGCATTTCTGGCATCAACAACTCCTCAGCTTTGGTTAGTTCATAAATTGAATTGATTCTAATAATTTTTGCTTAGCACTCTTGGCTTTTTCCACTAAGTATAGCCACTCTGTTCTAAGCTGATTGCGCTCGTTATGTGGATTTAATTGGTCGGGCCATACCTGTTCTTTCTCCTGCTCTAGAAAGTCCTGCCATTCCTCATTTACATCTTCCGAAAGAAGTACCTGATCTACAAACTCTTCCACCATGCCAAAGGCAGCTAGACTCGGCTCCCAGAGTAACCCTTGCAAAGCATTCTCGCATTGATAAACAACTTTTGCATGGAGCCCCTCAAGCCTCTCTCGGACTTCCTCTGCCGTGGGAGACTCGGAAAGCTTAACCGAGTTTTTGTCAGGCGTGATTTCATCAAGCTGTCGCCGAATCCGGTGCTGAAGCAGACCACTATATGAAAGATCGAATTTAGATAGCAGTTTAAACCCGATTTTTAGTCTCTGTTGGTCATCCGGCACCTTCTCGGCCATGAAGTTGATAAACTCAGAGCCGCGTTTTTCTGTCATTTCTCCCAGACGCCCATTTTCAACCAGTACCTCTGTAACCCGAGATTTTGTCTGCTCTATCAATTGCTTGAGCCCACTATCTATTAATGCAAATTTCTTCGACAGGTGGGTGCGCATCTGATTCAAGCATATGTTGTAGACGATGTCATAAGATTGTTGCTTAGCCAGCCACATATCTTTAATCTTGTCAAGCGACGGAATTCCTGGATCGTCTCTGCAAGCCTGGAGCGCCGAATTTACCTTGTCTCCAACAGTGGTATCTATTTGGGAGTCACTCTCATTCCTTAAAGCATTGAGCAGGTTGAGCAGATCGCGGTTGATCTCTTGCCAAAAGGGTCTGAATAGCCTACGAAATTCTGCTACCGAACCACTGGCAGTTGCCCTCATTTGACTCCAGGCATTACCCGCTTTGTCTAACTCTACAGTAATCTGATTGTGAAGTTCCAGTAGTTCCTGCTTGCAGGACGATGCGTATTCCTTGTCCAAAGCTTCAATGTTAGTCGCCAGGTAGTCGAGCACCTGATCGAGAATCTTTGCGTTTGCCTCTTGCGGGTCGGCGCAGTTAGCAATGATTACAGGTTCAACAACTTTAATAGGTGTTTGATCCAGTTTACCCTCCAAGTATTGGCATTGTTGATAATTGTCTCCCTTATCCGAGCTAGGATCTATGCGATTGAGAATCATGAAAGACCACTTGTCTATTGTCAGACGGTCTTTCAGAGCATTCTTAGCGGTTCCGTACAGGTCGATATCGTATTTCAACCAGTCATCTCCAGCGGGCTTCGCTTCGGCATCCGGACAAACAGAACAACATCCACATCTTGCCCCAGAAGTTCTATCAGCCTTTCTTCTGCACCCACCCCTGTATCCCCCAAACCCGGCATATCCACCAAGGCAATCTTGCCGACATCTGAGTTGGGGAAGGTGCAAAATATACTGACTTTTTGGACTGCCAGATAGTTGAAATGGACCCGATCGCCTGTCAGGTTATCCTGAGCAACATATTCTCGAATTTGATTCTGTGAAATCCTCCTGGGCGATGTCGCCCCCAGCAGGTGGCGATAATTGGGCAGATTCTGGTGATACTTGCCCAGGTAGTCATACATCGCTTGGTAAGTAGGGTTGCTGGCAAGGTTGCTGGGCAGAGGAGGAAGCTGTTGAGCGAATTGTTCGACGGTCCGAGGCTTTTCCCCCAAACTCAGCTTCTCATAATACGGGGCGATCGTCTCATCCAGAAATGATTGCTCTGTATGGAACCAGACCATACCGTAGGTTTCACCGCTGGGCATCTGGTAGATTGTGCTGCGAACCCCAGTGCAATGTCCTTTATCACCATCAGGAATCTCCCCTGCTGAGAGTCCGGTTAAGCTACGCAGCAGGCGACTCTTTCCTTGCCGAGCTATCCCCACTACTCCCAGGTTAAGATTTTGATGAAAGAAGCGAGTCCTGAGCTTACTGAGACTTTTTAAATCAGTAACAATACTCAGCCCAATAGTAGAAAAATCGATTTCCTTGAGGCGTTCAGCGGCATTTTCCTCATCCAACTGCGCCCTCAGCCGATTTCGCTGATCTTCAAGCTGGCGAAGTAATGATGCCAGTTCGTTAAGATTCCCTTCCACGGCTTCGATTTTCTGAGCCAGGGGGCGGCGCGTATCAATTATGCTAGCAATGCGTGCGGCTCTATCCATCTAACAGCCTCTTCAACAACTATTTTGCGGGCATATATAACCCGCAGTCAGGCGTTGTGATATCTGGTTTTCATGAAAGCTTTACCATACAAGGGTTTCAGCGGTTAGATCCCTGAATATTTACACCTATGATTTCGGCTCCCTATATAGTTCTATCACATCTCCCCGTTATTTGCATAATTTTATCACATCTCCCCATTATTTGCTTGCACTACAGCGCCAATTTAGACCGAGCGGCGTAGTGCGTCTATGACCAGCGATCGGCCTGAGACAAAGACGCTGTCAATCCACTATCAGCCACGCCAAATCTTTATTGGATAAGGCTTTCCCCGATCGCCAATTTACTGCCCAATCACTTATTATCCCAGCAATCCGGTGAAATAATTTTAGCATCCTTATCCTCTAAATAGAACTCCGTCACCGGTTCTCCCGACACCTCACAACGCCAAGGCTCAATAATTTTAGTAAAAGGATTCCATACTGCGGTGACAATTCGTTTCGCCTTCTTTCTCACCAATTCACATTTGATATGCACCGTTGGTAAATAAAGTACCATGGCACTATGCAAATAAGCTTCTACTTTCATTGCATAGCGGTCTTGTAAATCCAATAGTTTCCGTTCTAACTCTCCGGACGTCGCTTCAATTCTTGCCAACTCCTTCTCCTTTTCCTCATCCACCAACCCCTTCGACTTAATCTTAGACCTAATTTCCTGCATTATTGTCCCATAATAATCCTTCAGTCGCTGTTCGTCTCGGCTTTTGGCTCTATTTAACTTGGCAGACCAGTTGGTCAATTGATCTTCGATTAACTTCGCCGCCACTCGCTCAATTAACTCTCCTAACTCAAAATTATGCACTAGCAGATCGCCCTCTGGAGGCTCGGAGATGGAAGTGCGATCGGCCTCCCAAAACAAAGCATCTCCAATATCCACTGGGGCGACACCAGTTAACTCATTAATAACCAAGTCTACCATACCGATGCGTTGTTCGTCCGCCTCGGCCTGATAAGCAACATTACACCAGAGATAAGGAGTAATTGCCGGTTTAGCCTCCTGAAACCGAATTAACCTATTTTGAGGGACGGTGCGATTTTTAGCATAAACGAATTGACACAGGTCAAAATGGAGATCGCTAGCAGGGCCTTCATTAGCCCTGACAACTTATAGATGATGGTGGTGAAAGCCCACCCCTCCAGGTGTAGGAGTG
>JACOMV010000064.1 GCA_014324065.1 Hormoscilla sp. SP12CHS1
GCACATAGCCATGGGCGACATGCTCCGGGGATACTTTTGAGCCGCACTTATCACTTGACGGGACAAAATGTCGTGTAGTGCTCGTACTGTACCCTTTAGACATTGAAGCCGACTCGGGGCTTTCTCCCTAAGGAATGAGAATTTAATAAAGTGTCAAACCAGCGTGGCGCAATTAGCCACAGCCAGGGAAACTTTGATAAGTTATTAAATCCTCTGAGAGTGCCCCAGTTAGGCATATTACCCACCTCCACACCCGTGGCCATCACCTACGGAAATTTACCGATGACGGCCCGGATTGTAGTTAGTGAGGGACTATTGGAGCAACTAGAAGATCACAAAATTGCCACGATCTATGCAGCACAGTTAGCGCAAATCGTCAACGGGGATTTTCTGGTCATGTCCGTAGGAGTATTAGTGCTGCAAATTCCTTACATCCTCTATTGGCAAGTGGCAAAATGGGGAGAGTATGCCTCAGACCGAATAGAAAGACCATTGCTAGAGTTTTTATTCAGAACGGTAGCGGCACTGGTGGCTAATCTCAGTTACGGCTACTATTGGCTACTGCGCTTGCCCCTGCTGTGGTTGTCGCGGCAGCGGCTACTTTATAGCGACGCTGGCTCTGTGGCAACGACGGGCAACCCCAATGCTCTCACCCGCGCCTTGCAGAAAATTGCGAGCGGCATTACAGATGATATCCAGAAAACCAAGTCAACCAGCTTTTTAACAGAAAGTTTTGATTTACTCAAGCCTGTAGGGTATAGTCAGGCTATCTGTAACTGGCCAGCAGATGCTAACTGGTCGTGGGATATCGCCAATCCTTACAGTCGGTGGTTGACGTGGGGTACCGGACATCACCTGATGGGAGTAAGACTGCAACGACTCGCCCACTACGCCCGCTACTGGGGTCTAGAAACCGAACTGGATTTACCAGAACTCCCACAAAACTTGGGCAGTCCGAAGCTATCGAAGGCATACATCAGGGATACCATGAAATCGGCTGTATCATTACTATTGAACAGCTACAAGGGCTTGCCCCTGCTGCAAACGGCCCTGATAATTAGCTTAGTGCTGGGTCTAGGATTCAGAATTTTTCTGTGGCTGATTGGAAAAATAGCCTATTTCATGTATATTGGTAATTTAGTGTGGCTGTCTCAAGATCAAAGAAGCGACCTGATGGCCGCTTGCCTGCTGATTAGTTTCAGCATCAGCATCTTGGTGCTGCTCAATCACTATTTCCCAGATGTAAAACGACGCACCGAAGTGAATTTAACAGAGGCGATCGCCAATAGCCAAGCCCTACCAGCAGATAGCAAAACCTGCTGCTTACAAGGTAAACTATTGGGGCGTCGCGGCCTCAGTAACGGGTTAGGACAGGATTTTTATCTGCAAACGGGCAGTGGTTTAGTGAAGTTACACTACATCTCCCCCCTAGGTCCCATTGGGGATTTATGGAATGGTAAGGGGATCCGTCCCCGGGATTTAATCGGTCAATCAGTCATCGTAACGGGCTGGTTGCGCCGGAGGGCCATTGTCTGGCTCGACCTGGAAACCCTAGGCACCAGCCCGAACAGAACCAGTCACAGTTATCTACCCATCTGGCTGACCATTGTGGCTTTTGCGGCTGGAGTGTGGGGCTCATACCTGATCTGGCAAACTTAGAGTCCCAGGGAAAATGTCAAGAAAAATTGCTCAATCGAGAAAAATATGTTAAGTTTCATTACATAATCCCCAGCCAAGACCAGGCCGATCGTTTTTCCCATTTATGTACTAAACTGCCTGATGGATGGTGCAACTCATGTTTTATGACTGCCAATACCCCCTTTAGCTACCAGCCCCTGACTGCGGCTGTTTTTTTGTGGATCTGTAAGTCTCGAACAGATGAAGAGTAGTTTTGTCAATAGTAGAGAAGATGTTAAAAAAAGGTTTAAAGATAGGTAGTAGGTAGGAGCGGCTAGCTAATAAAATAGCACGTGATAACTGAAAGCATGGTTGGTATTAGAAATGGGCAGTTAGGTGTTGTGCGATCGCCCGATCGGGCAAGGAGTGCGGTAGGAGGGGTGAGGTTCCGGCCCAGAGCAATAAAAGCAGGATTGTCTTGGTAAAAGAAAAAATAGAGGTGTCTTATTTGTCTATTCCAGAAAAATTAGGCATTGTCAAGGTCACTACCCATTTGACTGGGTAGTAAAGCAGTGCCATAGTTCAAAATGTCAAACGAAAGAGTTTGGAGGTATTATGTCCATTCGTCTGTATGTAGGGAATCTGCCCAAAGAAATAGAGCGCAAAGAGCTAGCAGAGGTCTTTGCTGAGGAGGGTGACTCAGTGACTACGAAGGTGATCACCGATCGGAAAACAGGGAAATGTCGTGGTTTCGGTTTTGTCACAGTCCAAACCGATGAAAAGGCTGACGAAATTATTGAGAAGTTCAACGGCTATGTGTTCAAAGACAGCACCCTGAAGATTGAAAAGGCATTGCCGCGTCAAAAAGATAAAGAAGGTAAAGAAGCTAAAGGCGGCGACTCGCTGTTCGATTTGTCCGGAACGGTAGGAACGGCAACCGCCAGCAGCCGGACGGCTCCTAGCGGTGGCGGGCGCAAAAGCAAAAATAAGTCTCGTCGCTCAGCTAACACGAGCGCAGCTGCTGCTTCTAGTGCCAATGACATTCAGCCGGATCCTCGCTGGGCAAAGGATCTGGCGAAACTCAAAGAACTGTTGGCAGCACAAACGGCCTCTACTTAGAGCGGCCCAAATTGGCAGCCCAAATTAGCAGCCCAAATTGGCATCACCCAAGTTGGGGAGTGGTAAGATAAAGTAAACTTGCTCACCACTCCTCGATCGGTGGATTACAGATACCGATTTGAAGTAGACATGTCCAAAATCTAAATTTTTGCTATAATTGGAGGTCAAAATTTTATTTATGAGTCGATAAATATGAGTTATATTTGCAGTTAAAATTGCAAATAATCGAAATCAATGCTTATTATCAGCTCGTAATAACGCTCAATTGAGTAACTAAGCTGAATAAATGGTAATCACCGCAAAGGTTTCAGCTTTTTTGTGGCGCATTTATTCTCTAATTACTACATCTATTGGAGTCAGTTATTGCTATAAGTTGTTGGCTAGGACTAATTGTGTATGGTGCCTGGGTTTCAGATATTATAATTTGGCGATTGCTCTTAAAAAATTGAGTTTAATCAAGACTACCTTTGCTTTGTTGACAGTAAAGATATCAAACCCTGATTTATTCGTGTAAGTAACATATGCGATCGAGTGAGGTGGAGATTGAAACCCAGACCTGGCAAAGGTTTTATTCTTGGACAGGTCTAGTATATGCAATCGGTGATTCAGCGATCGACCGGCGGCATTGCGATCAGGCGGGGCAAATTTGCCCACAACCGCGATCGGTTGTTCAGCCTCAAAGGGCTTGGTTAAATATTCGGTGGCACCAGCAAGACGCCCTTGCACTTTGTCAAAGGGGCTATCTCGATGCTGAAACTGCGGGATGCTGCCGAGATGTCTCCTGTGTGCCACCGCCCTATGCGACAGCTTCCCCTTCGGTAAAAAAAAATAAATTCTCTGTAACGCCCATAGGGTAAGGGTTTGGCGGATGTCGGAAAAAAAATTTCCAAAAAAATGGAAATTAGACTTGACAATTACCAGGCTCTTAAGGTTATGATATCAAAAGAAGCGAATTGGGGTGTAGCCAAGCGGTAAGGCAGCGGGTTTTGGTCCCGCCATTCCTAGGTTCGAATCCTAGCACCCCAGTTGAACAGGTGATGGCTAGCATAGTCCTCTGGATGTGATAGTGATCCAGTAGCGATGTGAAAACTATGCCTGAAACCGCCCCTACTATCCTCGCCCTCGATTTTGACGGTGTCCTCTGTGACGGGCTGCAAGAGTATTTTCTGACGACTTGGCGCACTTATTGTCAAGTATGGCAGCTAGCTAGTCAGGATCCTCCCGATCGGATAGCGCCTATGTTCTATCGCCTGCGACCGGTAATCGAAACGGGATGGGAAATGCCTTTGCTGCTACGGGCTATTCTCCAAGGTGTTCCGGAAGAGGAGATTTTGCTCGGCTGGCCGGAGATCGCCCAGCAACTGTTGAAGACAGAAAATCTCCAAGCCGCAGAGTTGGGACCGCTACTGGACAAACAGCGCGATCGATGGATATCTACAGATTTAGCTGGCTGGCTAGGGTACCATCGGTTCTATCCGGGAGTAGTCGAAAGAGTGCGATCGCTCTTTGAGAGTCCGGTAGAACCGGTGATTATCACCACGAAAGAGGAACGCTTTGTCAGAAAGCTGTTGCAGCAACAAGGGATAGAGTTTTCCCAGGGGAAAATTTATGGCAAAGGCTGCAAACGTCCTAAGTATGAAATTCTGCGAGAATTGGGAGGAGCGGTCGAGAACATCTGGTTTATAGAAGACCGGCTGAAGACTTTACAATTGGTGCAACAGCAGCCAGACTTAGAGCAAGTGAGGCTTTATCTAGCTGATTGGGGCTATAATACTTCCTCGGAGCGAGAATCGGTCTGCAATCAGGAGCGCATTAAGCTGCTGTCACTAGAACAGTTCGTGCAAGATTTCTCTGCGTGGCCCTAGTGTCAGCGAACAGTTATCAGTTATCGGCGACCAGTTCGTATTAGAGAAAGGAGGCAGAGCCTCGAAAGCTGAGGGTGGTCGATGCTGAGCCTGGAAACGAGGGTAGTGGGTGGCGAGCAGTACAGATCCTAAATTAGGTTTGTTTATGCTGGATTTAATGAAACTAGCGCGGCAAATGCAAGGCATCAGTCAGCATCTTACTCAAGAAGCTGCTGCGAGTCGCAAACGCTTAGACATCGCTCATCAACTCTGGGAGCAAGCTACTGTTAAACAGGACTTGTTGGTGCAGGAACATCAGAGTTGGCGCAAGGCTCTGGGATTTAATGCTGCTTTACCTGTCGAACCTTTGGATACTTGCGTTGAGGTGAATGTCCCGCCAGAAGTGCAGACGGTAATGGCTACGGATGGCTCCCAGATCGCGCCTTCTCATCATGAAATTGCTTATTGTTATCTGATTAATGTCGGTAGGGTACTATTGCACTATGGACAGAACCGACAACCTCTCTTAGATAGCTTACCAGAGGTGTTCTACCGCCCGGAAGAGCTTTATGTTTCTCGTCAGTGGGGAATTAGAACTGAGGAGTGGATGGGCTATGTTCGCACGGTGTCTGAGGCGGTAATGCTCGCTGAATTAGGTTCAATGCTCGCAACTACCGTTCCGGAAAAATCGGCATCGCATATCCCCAATTTGGCGATGGTGGATGGTTCCCTGATTTACTGGTTTCTGGAACAGTTGCCAACTCCGGCACGCGATCGCCTGCTACCGCCGATCCTGAATGCTTGGAGTCAGTTGCAAGAGGCGGGGATCCCGATCGTCGGCTATCTGAGTTCCTCTCGTAGTGGTGAAGCGCTGAATTTTATGCGCTTGCAAAGTTGTGCTTATCCGGAACCCAACTGCGCGAAAAATTGCAATAATGCCGATGAAGCGCCTTGCCAGGTTTTTCATCCTTTACGAGATACTACTTTCTGGGGGGGTTTTCTGCAACCCGGACAACGCAGCTGTTTGTGGCAAAGTTCTGCCCTGATTTTAGATCATTATGGTTCCCAGAAGATTTATTTCTGCTATCTCCATGTCGGTCATGAAATAGCTAGGATTGATTTTCCAGCTTGGGTAGCGGAAAATTCCACATTGCTGGATAATGCTTTGAGTCTGACGATCGCCCAAGTGCAAAAGGGTTATGGTTATCCAGTAGTTTTGGCGGAAGCGCATAATCAGGCGGTGGTGCGGGGGGGCGATCGGGCTCGTTTCTTTGCCCTGCTGGAACAAGAAATGATTAAAGCTGGCTTAAAAAATGTGGGAACTTCTTACAAAGAAACCCGTAAACGTGGTAGTATAGCCTAGAATTGCTAATGTCAGTTGTTAGTTGTTAGTTGTTGATTTTCCCTTCACAATTTTCAATTCTCAATTCACAATTTTCAAGGCATTAAAATTGTGGTTCATCTGCTATGGTTTCAATGAGTAAATCCATTTGCTGCCGTCGTTCTGCAAGAAATTGCTCGCATTGATGTAGATATTCAATGGCATCGGCGAACTGATCGAAGACTTCTGCTAATTCTAGCTTACCTACTTCGATTTGCGAGATAATTGTTTCAACTTGAGCAACTGTTGCCTCATAATTCCATTCTGGAGGGAGTTGCATTGCATCGGGTTGGGACGATAGAACCTGGGGAATATCTTTAGACATCTGTAGTTGAGTTAAGGATTTCGGTGATTTTGACTTTAACCTGACCTTGACCTAACTGAATCTGTAATTCCTCGCCAACTGTTAAGCGGGCGGATGAACGGATAATAGTGCGCAGGCTTGGGGGTTGCCTGACTACAGCATAACCTCTTTGCAGCACGTTGTGTGGGTCGAGGGTTGCTAGTTTTTGCCCCAGGTGCTGGCAGTGTTGGCTTTCTTGCTGGATTTTCTGATAACTTAGTTGTACTAGCTGCCGACGCTTCCAGGTCAGGGCTTCAGTTTCTTGCTGCAAGAGTCGATCGAGTTGCAGGCGTCGCAGTCGGGAACGGAACTGTTGCAGTTTACTTTGACGCTGTTCTAGCTGATGTTTGACGGCATTTTTTAAGGCGTTAGTCCTATCGAGATGTTCTATTTCTAAGGTAGCAACTTCTGGTACCGCTTGAACGGCGGCGGCGGTGGGAGTGGAGACGCAAACATCCGCTGCTAAGTCGGCCAGGGTCTCGTCTCGCTGATGACCAATGCCAGCAATGACTGGGATGGGACAATGGGCGATCGCCTTCACGACTCGTTCGTCATTAAAGCAGGCGAGGTCTTCAACTGCGCCTCCTCCCCGGGAGAGAATCAGCACTTCGGCTCTGCCATCGAATTCTACTCGCTTAATGGCTGCTACAATGGCAGCAGCGGCTTGGGTTCCCTGGACGAGGGCAAGGGAGAATAAAACTTGCAAACCCGGATAGCGGCGTCTAAGGGTGCGTTGGATATCTCCCCAGGCTGCTGCTTGGGGTGAGGTGACTACTGCGATGGTTTGGGGATGAGGCGGGAGAGTCCGCTTTCTTTGGGGGTCGAATAAGCCTTCTGCTGCTAGGCGATCGCGCAGTTGGCGGTAACGCAGCGCTTGCAAACCTTCTCCTGCGGGTAAAGCCTGAGTGACCATTAGCTGATATTGTCCCCTAGGGGGATAAAGGCGCATATGGCCTAAAACAATTATCTGTTCTCCTTTTACTGGCATGTTAAAGAGTTGGTGGAGATAGCTGTTCCAGATCACGCAACTAATTGTTGCTTTCGCGCCTGGATCCCCTAGGGTAAAGAATAGCCCACTAGAGTGGCGGTTGGCACTGGATACTTCACCTATTACGCATATTTGTCTGAGTTGGTCATCTTCTTCTAGCAATGTCTGGATATAGGAAGTTAATCCTGCTACTGACACTGGTGTCTGCTGAACTAGGAGATTCGGTAATGGGAAGGTCATATCTATTTGGGATTTTCAAAGTAGGGTGGGCAGTGGATGGTGCCTTACCGGTAATAATGGTTGTGTACTGCCCACTTTACGGGTGTATAAGGATGGTCAAGTTGGCTTACTCGCAATGGATGCTAGCTTTGAGAGCCAACTGTTTTTTCCACAAGCAGTTTGAGAATATCCGTTATCTCTGCTTGACGGCTGTCTAATCTGTCGATTAGCCTATACATCTCGGTGCGAGTTTCCCCTTGATTCTCTGCTAAATGCGCAACAGAATTGCTTATATGCGCAACGGAATTGCTTATATGCGCAACGGAACTATTCAAATTAGCCAAAGCATTTGCTTGATTCCGCGCCATATCAGCTACTGTTTCCCGCAGCTGAGCCATTTCCCGCTCGGATTGGCGTCGCGTTTCTGTGAGGTAGTCTCCTAATGCTTGCATAGCACGCGCATTCGATTCGATTAACTTTTTGAGTTCGTCCTTATTGGTTTCTGTCATGGGGAAAGTCCTTGAGGTTATTTCTATTATATTTGACATCTGGCATTATTGTCAATCAGTTCGTTAGCGTCTCCTGTCGCCCTGGGAAAGTAATACCCCGAAGCGGTCGCATCTGCTGCGACCAGTATAGCACTCCACTGGTGGGCCTGGTATCCACTGGTCACCTAGCATGTGCTACAATCAAGAAAGACAGAACATAGCCCTAGGGAGATTAAATGGTAAGTAAATATGGCGATCGCAACATCTACTCTTGAACCAATCCCAGCAAGCGCTGAATCACTGTTCGCATTAACAGGCGTTAGCTGGCAGACCTATAAAGCATTAATGGCGGAAGTCGGAGAAGACCGCCCTTGGAGAATTACTTATGACCGAGGAGTTTTAGAATTCAGGATGCCACTCCAGGAACACGAACAACCAAAAATCATGATAGCAAGCTTGGTCGAAGCTTTAGCAGATGAACTAGAAATTGAGATAATGCAACTTGGCGCATTGAGGCTCGATCGAGAGGACTTAACCCGTGCGGTGGAGCCAGATACCTGTTTCTACATTCAGAATGAATTGAGAGTTAGAGGCAAAAAAATTAACCTGACGGAAGATCCACCACCAGATATGGTCTTCGAGTCAGACTATACAAGCTCTTCTATTGATAAATTCTTGCTTTATGCTGCTCTCGGCGTGCCCGAACTCTGGAGATACCGCCGGGAAACTCTGCAAGTTTACCAACTGATAGGGGGAAAATATGAACCTAGCAACACTAGCACGGCTTTCCCGGTTTTGCCGATCGCAGAAGTTCCTGGTTTCATTGCGCAAAGTCAGGCGCTCGGGCAACGATCCGCTGTGCGTTTATTTCGACAACGAATACGAGAAATCTTGCCAAGGTAAAATTGAATGTCTGTACAGTAGATATTGAGTAACTATCTGAAAAGAGGCGATCGCCCCGTTGACGAAGCGGAGGGCGATCGCCTCCCTAGGGGGCTTCTCTATCAGAGGATAGTAAATTTTGAATGCGACTTTGCAATTCCTTGAGTTCAGGACAGCGTTCTAGAAGTCCGCGATAATTTTTCAGAGTTTCCAGCATGAGAATATCTCGTCCTTTCCCAGCCCTTTGGCGATTGCCGTAACTCTTGATAAAATCGGCAAAAACATTTTCTTTAACGCTGATATCAACACTAATTTCTGACCAAGACTTATCCAGCTTGTCCAGATGTCCAGCCAAAAGCCATGCTTCTACTTCCTGAACCGCTGCACAACAGAATAATGTCACTCCTTTAGCTGTTGTTTCTGCTTCAAGTTCGGCAAATTCTTGAGTTCTGTCTTTACCATCAGCATCCGGGAGAAACAGCAGCAAATCTTTATAATCAAAATTGTCTATGATAAAACTTTTAATTAAAGACTTGGCATTGGCATAACCTTGAGTCCTTGGTTTAGACAATATCTCGACTTTGGCATTTGGCTTGTTGCATTGTTTCATCATTTTTTAAATCAATGGCTTAAGTATGTATCCGTTATTAGTTGGATCTTCAGAGATAATTAGCATATTAAAGCTCATATTACTCCCCCATCAAACCATCCCTCAGCAAACAGCTCGCCTATTGGATATTTCTCAACAATTTTTAACAGTTTGGGGATTTCTTTGAATGGGACAATCCGAGTTGCACCTGTTTCCTCATCCCGTTTACAGGCAAAAGTGGTGGGGTAATCTTCCTGACGGAGCCAATCTAATAATAGCGGTGAATGGGTGGTTGCGATTACTTGAATTGGCATCGATAAGTTTTTGAGCAATTCTACTAACACTCGCAAACTGTTGGGATGAATACTATGCTCGACTTCTTCAATGATGAGCAGCGCTGGCGGATCGGGTTGGAAAAATGCAGCTGTAATGGCGGCAAATCTCAGAATCCCATCTGATAATATTGGGGCTGGGTAATTGATGTCTCCCTCTTTGAGGGCAAATAATGGCTCTCCTAATGCCCCTGATAAGATACAGATATCATCTATTCCTGAGGGCATGAATTCTTTCAGCCAGGACAGAAATGCCGATTTTTCCGTTGACTCTGCTATAATGGTTTGGACTAAGGCGGCAAAGTTTTCCCCCCGATCGCCCATCCGTTTGGCTGTTCTGGTCTGGGAATAATTGCGTAAAATGGCGGGAGATGGAGTTAGGTGCTGCATGTTGCTGAGGGTACGAATACATGCTTTTATATAATGAGCATTCTTGGGATCGCAACTGGTTTCCAGCAGTAACTGATGCAGCATCGATCGAGATTTATCTGGTCGAACGTCAAAGATTAAGGTATCCCCAACCTGTAGTTTTTCTCGCTGAATGCTGCCCAACTCTGTTGAGATATCTAGAGAATATTGTATTTCCACATCCTCTGGTTCGGACGATGACTTCAGAGTGACAGAAAACCGGATGACTTGTGCTTGTCGATCTCCATTGCTACCTCCCGCAAAGTTGGCTTTACTGCTGCCACCGCGAATGGGTTCCCATACTTCACTATGTGTACTTTTGGGCTTGCCGTTGAATATTTCATCAATTGTCAATCCGTAACCAATTCCTTGTAAGACTCGCAAAGCTTCCAAGAAGTTGGACTTGCCGCTGGCGTTTCTCCCGAGCAACAGATTGAAGTTGCTGAGGTTGATGTTGACTTTTTCTAATGTTTTGAAGCCTTCAATTGTTAGAGAGGTAATCGTGGGGACCGATCGTTTGACTGTTTCACCAACAGAGAGTTCTGGCTGCTGAATCTCAATCTTGTTTCTCGGTAATCCTTGAGGTAAATGTAACTCAGATGGCATGATTCTGATTTGATCGATATAGGCTGGATATATCCATGATAATAGATCGAGCGTCAGATTGTCAAATGCAAACCACCGCTCGATCGGCTCGCAGCAAGATGCTTCCGACATCTTGGCTGCGGACTCCAAGCGGGCGATCGGGCTAAAAGGATGAACCAGGTTGTTGGAGAAACTCCGCCTCTTCGGGGGTTGTTTCCCTGCCCAAAATCTGATTGCGGTGGGGAAAGCGTCCGAATCGCTCAATTACCTGCAAATGTCGGATAGCATAGGAAATAACATCAGCATTCCCTGGGTCATCGCCGAGTTGCTGAAACAGCATCACCGACTGACGCTGTAATTCTAAATCTTCAGCATGTTCAAAAGGTAAGTAGAGAAATCAACGCTGCACTGGCAGTAAATCGCGATTGCACGAAACCATTAGCAACAGCATGTTTTGCTGCTGCTAGGGCTTGGGAGTCGGTAGCAAAAGCTTGTGGCGTTCCCCGAAACATATTCCTCGAAAACTGATCCAATATAACGATCGCCGCCAGACAACTGAGAGGTGATTCTTGCCAATGGTTCAGCTTCCCAGCCGCCGCTGATTCGTAGTCTGACATAAACTGACTGCGAATTTCCCGGTCAAACTCGGCATTTTTTGTAAACCAAACCTGACGGGATTTACCATATTCACTGGTTCCTGGCTGACCAAACCAAAAGTTTAAGATTGCTTCTACTCGTGACATCAGTGCAATTTTCCTTACCGCTACAATATTCTACCGCGTGGAAGTAACCACTGCTTGCCAATCGGGAGACTGATCCAGGGCGATATTGTTGGTGATATTGGTCTGATTTGACCCGTCCCCATTCATCACGTAGATTTCAAAATTGCGATCGCGGTCAGAGTGAAAAGCAATCATACTGCCATCAGGCGACCATTTAGGGAAAAGATCTAACCCTGGAGAATTAGTCAATCTGGTTTGATTGGAACCGTCCGCGTTCATCACGTAGATATCCGGTTCTCCATCCCGCGTAGAATGGAAGGCAATCTTGTTACCATCAGGAGACCAGCTAGAACCCCCATCAAAACCTGGAGAGTTGGTCAAATTAATCGAATTAGAACCGTCAGCATTCATCACATAGATTTCCATGTCCTTGCCGTTCTGGTTAGAGTGAAAGGCAATCAGACTGCCATCAGGAGACCAGGTTGGAGAAAAATTCCTCGCATCATTGCCAGTCAGATTGGTCAGGTTGGAACCGTCAATGTGGATCGCCCAGATTTGTTCGTTTCCCTGGCGCGTCTCCACAAAAGCAACTCGCCTGCCATCAGGAGACCAGGCAGGAGAACGCGCGCCCTCTGGCAGGTCAGTCAGTCTCGTCTGATTGGAACCATCGGCATTCATTATATAGACTTCCCGGTTGCCATCGGGGTCGGAGGAGAAGGCAATGCGACTCCCATCTGGCGACCAGACTGGGTCGTTATCATTAGCTGCATTTTTTGTTACATTTCTGGGATTAGACCCATCGGCATTCATCACATAGATTTCTCGATTGCCGTCACGGAAAGTTCTGAAGGCAATCAGAGATTCTGTGGGGATGGGGGTTTGGGCAGTTCCCGGATCTAAGCTACTCCAAGTCAAGAATGCGCTGCGCGCACGCTGCGCGATCGACAGTAGCACGCATAAGCCCATCAACTCGGGTTTGAATTTCTTGGTACGTATTTTTTTGCTCCCAAAGGTTATTGCTATTATTGTGCGCTCATAGCTGAAATTTTCGTTCCCAACTCTGGCAACGAGAATTTGTCCGCTTGATGCTTTCAGCCGATCCTATTATGGGTCATACCCCTTATTCATCAGCAGTAGGTGAAATGTCGCCAAGCTGCTATCGCAAAAGAAACCCGGTTTCTTTGAGAAACCGGGTTTTCTGGGTATTCGGTTTTATGGCTTCCGTTGACGATACAATTTACTGCTGGGCATTGAGCGATCGGGGTTGCCAATCGGGGTAGAGATCCTTGGCAGGATTGTCAGTCAGATTGGTCAGACTGGAACTGTCGGTGTCCATCGCATAGATTTCAAAGTTACCGTCACGATCGGAGTGGAAACTAATCCACTCCCCGTCCGGCGACCAGGCTGGCACCCCATCCTGGTCGCGATTTTTGGTGATATTAATCTGATTGGACCCATCCGCATTCATCACGTAGATCTCATTGTTACCATTGCTACTAGAGATAAAGGCAATCTGCTTCCCGTCGGGAAACCAGGCTGGCACGCCATCATCGGTCTTAGAATTGTTAGTCAGATTGGTCTGACCGGAACCGTTGGCATTCATCACATAGACTTCCCGGTTGTCATCGCGGTTAGAATAGAAAGCGATCTGTCTCCCGTCGGGGGACCAAGCTGGGCTCCCATCTATGGCCCGATTGTTGGTCAGCCTAATCAGATTGGAACCATTGGCATTCATCACGTAGATTTCATAGTTGCCGTGGCGGTTAGAGGCGAAGGCTATCTGACTCCCGTCCGGGGACCAGTCTGGCAAAATATCGTTAGCCTGATTGTAGGTCAGCCTGGTAGGACTGGAACCATCAGCGTTCATTACGTAGATTTCACTATTGCTATCCCGTTCGGAGGTGAAAGCAATCTTGGTTCCGTCCGGCGACCAGACCGGTACATAATCGATCGCCTGATTATCAGTCAGTCGGGTCACGTCCGAACCGTCGCCGTTCATCACATAGATTTCATCGTTGCCGTCGCGGTCGGAAGTGAAGACAATCTTAGATGTAGCCGGAGGATTATTCTCATCGCAGGCCGAGATCAGTAGCAGGGACAAGCATAAACTCGCTAAGACCGGAAGCTTGGGAAATTTGGCAAGCATTTTTTCTCTCTCCTTTTTTCCTTTGCTTCAATCATAGATTTGTTCTGAGGTTTGTAGTCCTCACTACAAACCTCAGAACAATCGGAGTGGGTTGTTTTGAGGACACCTGACGCTATTTTAACTGGCACAGGAATAGGAGGCGAAGCGCTGCGCACGCTTACACTGCTACGCGAACGGGCACGACCTACGGTTGTCATCCCCATGCCTATTGCCAGCACACAACGCTTGCCAATGTCAGTTGCGTAGGACAAGTCCCGCCTGTCCGTTTTCGCCCCGCCCGGAAGAATAGGACTGTGCTACTATCTGGATGGTCTGGTGCGATTCGTTCTCGCCTAACGTAGTCAAATACGGAACGCTAGGCCTGGTTTCATTAGCCAGGTAACTTTGGTACTC
>JACOMV010000065.1:0-20532 GCA_014324065.1 Hormoscilla sp. SP12CHS1
TAGGACAATAAAAAAGGCTGAAAGCCTTGATTTGGCGTATATATAAGTTTTACTTATCACAAAAACCCAAGGAGACCCAGTAGCGCAGCGTGTAGCGTGTAGTCCGTGCGTCCCGCCAGGGAGTCATCCGATGCTGGCAGCCAACCTAGGAACAACAGTGGCACTAGAGTTGAGGCATTGGCAATTACCACTAACAGCCAGAGATTGTCAAAATTAATGCCCAACCAATCGGTCAAAACAGCCCCAATTGCTGGGACAAAACACCTCCCAGAGTTAAACTAAGCCAGTACGTCACCGTACCGAGGAGTCTTCAAAACTGGACGTGAGACTTTCACCTCAGGAGACTCCTCAATAATGCCATCCTTATCATGGATTAGGCCGGAAGTCCGTGTAGCGGCTTGTGTTTTTGCCCGGATCTCGTCCTGGGCGGCGCGGTGCCTCGCAACCAGGCTGCAAACTCCGCCTGCGCGGTTTTATTATCGTGGCCGTGTTTGTGTCACAATTGTCGATTATCCCACCGATCCTTGCCACCTAATGAAAGTGGTTTGATGTGGTCTACTTCCCAACTGTCATCCATTCTGAATGTTAGTCCGCATTGTTGGCATTTGCCCTTTTGCCTCTTGAGTAACTTAGCTACATGGCTGACGCCACGCTGCGCGATCGATTATTTAGCTCGGGGTTTTTACCTAATCTTGTACTCCAATATGTAAGGTCTCCGTTGTATGGGCTGGCTGTTCCTTTAACCTTTACGTGCCTTACTATTTCTACACTTGCATGTTGGTTAAACTAAGCCAGAAAGTCACCCTCCCGAGGAGTCTTCAAAACCGGAGGTGAGACTTTCACCTCCGGAGGGTACTCGACGATGCCATCCAAGTCAATGATACGGCAACTACCATCGCTGGTAGTCTTTATATCGTGGCCATGTTTGTGCAACAGGCTCGGCCAGCGTTACCTGGCGGAGTAGTGTTGACTGGGTTCCGGAGCGGATTTCACGCTAGGAGGGTACACAAGCGTCATGTTGACATTCTTGGCACAAAAGCATGGTAGCATCATTATGCTATACCTCACCAGATTTAAAAACGCGGTCTTGGCTGTTCTCATTATAAGTATAATACACCTGCGGCTGTTTTCGCGCTCAATATTTTCTGTATTTTAGCTATAAGAGCAAATCCGATAGCTCCGATATCCACATTCTGCGCGTCACTTTGTAATATTAATGATTATACACATAATACGCTAACCTCTGGTAGTGCGTATGTCAATGTTCGCAGCCGCTACAAATACAGTGATAATCATAACATCTTACAAAGCGTATTGTCAAGTAGGTATTAATACAGGTTGAAAGGCTAGCAGTACCCACCCTACATCTTAAACTAACCTTTAATAAAAACTGCCTGACTTACGATGATGTACGGAGGTAACGGCTTCAGGGTCGAGGACTTTGCCTTCATTGACAACAGCATAGACTACCCAATGGTCGGCGCATTCTATCCGATCGCCCACAGTACATTCCAGATAAGCGAGGGCATCGGTGAGGACAGGACAACCATTGTTAGCTTCAGTAATGTTTAAACCAGCAAAGCGGTCTTCTCCTGGGGTAAACTGTTTAGTAAAATGCTTAAACAGTTGTTGATTGCCCTCACTCAGAATATTGATCGCAAATTTGTCTCCGGTATGGGTTAAAGATTCCATTGCCCGGTCCTTAGCGACAGCGACAGTCAAACCCGGAGGATGAAAAGTAGCTTGGGATACCCAGCTAGCTAACATGGCACTGGTAACATCCCCCCGCTTGCCAGAAACGATGCAGGTAGAACCAACTATCCGCCCTACTGCTTGGGCCGCGCGATCGGTGGCACTGACTGTTGGTTTGGGGGTGCGTCGTTTCTGAGCTTTTTTCAAAGCTTGGGCAAACTTAATCCCGGTTTCTTTGCACTCTTGCAGGGTAACATCTGTGGGTTTGAACTTGACGCGGATGGGTTCAAAGCCCAACTTATAACCCGCATCTTTTAATTTATTTTCGATCAGATCGATCGCCTCCCCACTCCAACCGAAGGAACCAAACACCCCTGCCAATTTATCTTTAGCAACGGTGGAAAGCACAATTCCCAAAGCGGTTTGAATTTGGGTGGGTGCGTGACCGCCGAGAGTGGGAGAACCGATGATAAAGCCATTGCATTTTTCCACAACTGCCTGAATTTCTGCCGGTTCAGCGGCTTCGCAATTAATCGATTCTACTGCCACTCCTGCTTTCGTAATCCCACGGGCGATCGCCTGGGCCAGGGATGCCGTATTTCCGTAAGCGCTAGCATAAAGTAGGGCAACTATCAAGTCCAGATCGCTTTGTTCGGCACTCCACTTGCGGTACTCCTTGGTAAGTTCCGTCATCCCGTAGCGTACCAGAGGACCGTGACCGGGCCCATAGAACAAGATCTGCAGTTCGGCTATTTTGTCCAGGGCGGAAACTACCTGTTTCGCCTGTGCCGCGTGCAGGCAATCATAATAGAAACGACGGTCTTCCCTGTAAACTGCCCAACCCTCATCAAACACTTGGTCGCCACAAACATGGGCACCGAAAAATTTATCCGTAAACAATATTTGCGTTTGCGGATCGTAAGTTAATAGACCATCAGGCCATCGGGGAGTGGAGGCAGTAATAAATTGTAACTCATGTCCCTGGCCTAAATCAAGAGTATCTTCCCCCCGCACCACAGTAATGTTCAATTCTTGGTTTTCCCAGAACTGCCGCAGGGCGATCGCCGCCGGATTAGAACAAACAAAAGTTAACTTCGGTGCCAATTCTAGCAAAGCTTTGAGAGTGCCACCTCGGTTAGCATTAAAATGTCCTAGAATGACATAATCTAGCTTCCTCAGATCCAGGCGCTGCTGCAATGACTCTAGATAATTTTTGGTGAAAGATTCACCTGGCGGGTCTATTATAGCAGTGCGATCTGCTTGGATGAGGAAACTATTTGCCGTCGTCCCCTTTTGCAGGGAATACTCCACCTCGAACTTGAGACGGTCCCAGGTGCGAGACCTTAAGGCTTTTGTCTCGCTAGCGATATGGACAATCTGGACATCTCGTTGCTTAGTAGTCTGTAACATGGGGTTTGGAATCATGATTATCCAACTTAACTCATTCCTAATTATACCGGAACAAAGCGTCCCATGAGCCGATCGGGCGCGACACCTGCCACAACACCTCAGATGCCATCGTCCGACTCTATGGAGATGATAGTATTGCCATTATCTAACTCTAGATTCAGGTCATCTGCCGTTAATCCTCCGGCGAGTCCAATAAAATCGAAATCGGGGTAGATGGATCGACCAAATTCACCTGGAAGGCCAAGATCCGATCGGCTAAACGAAGATCGCTAACAGCGGCGTCCCCATCGAGGACGAAAATATCCCCTTCGCTGCCACCAATCAGAATATCTCGACCCATACCACCAATTAAGGTATCGTTGCCCTCGTACTCACATCCGGGTTTTTCCTCAGTCTCTTGCTCCAGTAGATCAGGTTACCATCAAATGGGCTGCCCGACGCCAGTCCGGCTAGCAATCTCCCCAACAGTATATCACACAAAGGATGAGAACTGCTATATCTTCAGGGGCGACATGAGCCCTCCGAGGCTTACTATATAAGGCTTTGAGGCCAACGGTCTCCCACATACATACGTTCGAGTCGGACCCCAAACAGCGACGTCGGACCTCGTGGATCTTTTTGTAGCTTTTGGGCTGAAAGCCTTGCGAGCGTAGGTCTTTCAGCAGGCATGTCGCCCCGCCAGTCAAGAGTATATCATTCTCAAAAATAATGACTCACTTTTTTTGGGGAAATGGGAATTGTTCCTGGGCTCGCGCCAGGGGTGGCCCATCGGTGGGTCCGACGATCGCCAATTAGATCCTACTTGTAATTACCTATCAAGTATTGCTGCAAGAAACCGGGTTTCTCAGATATCCTCTAATCTTTACCCAAAGTTTCAAAAAGAAACCCGGTTTCTGGTTCCGTAGGTGCGATCGCCCCCTTGCTGCAAGAAACCGGGTTTCTGGGATATCCTCTGATTTGTACCCAAAGTTAAAAAAAGAAACCCGGTTTCTGGTTCCGTAGGTGCGATCGCCCCTTTGCTGCAAGAACTGTACCGTCCGGTTGCACTTCCTCTACATCTCGCCAACCTGTTAATGCCAGATCCTCAGCCTGTGATGTTGCTACAGTACTCTAATTTAATTATAACCCTTCGTGCATCTCAACTGCATATTCTCTAATGCTAGCCCAAATACAGATCAACCCAGCTTCTGGTTTATCGTGTAGGTGCGATCGCCTACTAGTTGCAAGAAACCGGGTTTCTAGGATATCCTCCGATTTTTACCTGAGGTTGAACAAAGAAACAAAGGTGATGGTTTCTGAGGTAGACGCGATCGCCCTCTCGTTAAGGATCCAAACCGGTTTGGTGCGACATCCTCTGGTCTTCACCCAGGGTTGAACAAAGAAACAAAGGTGATGTTCCCGTAGGTGCGATCGCCCCCTTGCTGCAAGAAACCGGGTTTCTCAGATATCCTCTGATTTGTACCCAAAGTTGAAAAAATTAACCCGGTTTCTGGTGCTGGGAGTGGGTGCGATCGTCTCAAAAATACCAGGGGCGATGGCACAATGGGTGTTGTCAATACCGTTGGATGCCACGATCGGATTCGATCGCATAACCATTATGATGATGTGCGATTTTTTATAGCCTAACGTAGTCAAACACGAAACGCTATGCCTGAGAACATTACTCAGGTAACTATGGAATTCATGAGAGTTCAATTCTCTCCTCCCAGATACGGGGATGACACCGGTCCTTAATGCTGCAGAGCGACATCACTGTGGTGTCAAGCAAGGACTCAAATGTAGGAGACCTGGTAAGTAATAGGACAAAATTAATTGCATGAGATTGCGGGAGCAGTCCCTGCGTTACAAGCGTTTCCAGCGTTCTGGCGTTACTTAGCCTAAAACCGGGAACACCGCTAGGAAAGATACTCATGGTTAAAATAAGTGAACCTACTCAAGCCTCGTTAAACGGAACCAGCGTAATAAGGCTGCTCGCTGGCCCCAAAAGGGGAAGCAATCAGTGTTAATTTTGTCATCTGATTAACATCGTATCCGAATGATTGCCGGGGTAGTGTAGGGACCTAAAAGTATCGTGAAATGATTCCATGGAACAAAGTAACCTCCGATGCTCTATCCCTCATTTGGGATAAGTTAGATGTTAAGCGCAAGGCACCGGGGGAGGGATGACCTAAGAAACTAATGCCTGGGGTAATGCCCAGGATAAGATGTGAACAACGAAACGTCTATATAGATTGTCGTAGTTCATGAGTAATCCAAAAGAGATTACCGCTGACGTAGGTCGGATATGGTAGGAAATGACCGGAACAAGTAATCCTGACTTACACCATGAGGCCAGCTCCTAGAGAGCAAAGCTATGTTTTCCTGGTAAACGACTGAACAAAACGGGTGATACTAAAGGTTTGTCGGCTGCGCCACTCACTGACCAGGATAGGGACCAAAGAACAGGTCAAAAGGCCAAAATGGGGACAACCCCATTAGGGCTACCAATGACAAGGACCTACCAACCAGTAGCCGGATGCGGTGAAAGTCGCAAGTCCGGTTCCGAAAGGGAGGATTGGGGGGCGACCCCCAGTTCGACCCCAGCCTGACGGTCTTCCTGTTGAGCTTCCAGTTCCCGTAAACGAGCCTCCCATTCGGTGAATTTCGCTTTCAATTCCTGATTTTTGGTTTTCAATTCCTGATTTTCTGCTTCCAATCCCTGATATTTCGCTTCCAATCCCTGATATTTCGCTTCCCATTTCTGATTTTGGGCTTTCAATTCCTGATTTTAGGCTTTCAATTCGGTGGATTTCAGCAACTGTTCCCCAGTTTCCATGTCTGACAGCACCTTTCGACCATCCAGCATACCGATCCACAACCCAATCGTTTCGCAGGGAATGCGTCCGTCATCATCTGCAATAATCGGTAAATAGCGTCCCGCTACTAACCGATAACCCAGTACCTCATCAATTTCTTGACCGCGCCGACTGCGGCGATCGATAATTACATATTCACCAATTTCCGCCTGTTCGTATTGAAGCACTTTAGTTTGCTTGTCTTCCTTGCGATAGCGAGGGGACACCACTTCCAGAACAAAAACTGGTCGCACACCTTCATTCCTCACTACAAAAGTAGAACGATACTGTTCCTTGTTGCGGATGCCAAAGGCCACAAACAGGTCCGGACAGTGCTTTCTCAAATCTGGAATATCCCATTCGATAGACATATCTGTGAATACTCCCACGGTGGGGTCTTCTTCATAGCGATTGTGCAACATATCCCGGGCATCGCTCGTAACATCGGAATGAAAACTATTGCTAGGCAAATAATAACCCTCTTCTGGGTGCAAAAACTCCATCGGGGTAAGAGGAACCTGGATATTTGTACCGTCCGGTTGCACTTCCTCTACATCTCGCCAACCTGTTAATGCCAGATCCTCAGCCTGTGATGTTGCTACAGTACCCATACTCGACCATCTTACATCCTCCTTACCTTACTCTAATTTAATTATAACCCTTCGTGCATCTCAACTTCTCAACTGCATATTCTCTAATGCTAGCCCAAATACAGATAAACCCTGCTTCTGGTTTCTAGTGTAGGTGCGATCGCCTGCTAGTTGCAATAAACCGGGTTTGGAAGATAGCCTCTAATAACTGACCACAGCAGAAAAGTTGTAATCGCAGTAATAAATACTCCCACAACTATGCTTCGCCATTCTTTGACCTGAAAGACTTTAACGTTCTTCATCTGTTTTGATGTTCTCTTTTGTCAAAAACATTTTAATTGTGGTGGGGGAATTACCACCCACCACACTATTCTAGTAATGATTGCCGACCTTACGATGGTGAACTGCTGACAGGGCATCGGGGTTGGATACCCGACCTAACTCTACCTGGGAATATACAATGTGATGGTCGCTCAATTCCATCCGACTCACCACTTCGCATTCTAGATAGGCCAGTGCATCTGACAGAATGGGACTGCCATTTTTCGCAGGTTGGGTTTTTACCCCGGCAAAGCGATCGGCCCCTGGGGGAAAACGTTTCAAAAAGTGCTTCATCAGTGCTTGATAGTTATCCTCAGCTAGGACGTTGAGCACGAAAGTATCCCCCACTTGCATCAAAGCTTCGATCGCCCGGTCTTTGGCAACAGCAATAGTCAACCCCAAGGGCTCAAAACTGGCCTGGGTTACCCAAGAGGCTAGCATGGCGCTGCTGACTTCACCCTTGGTAGCCGTAATAATGTACAAACCACCGCTGAGGCGTCCCAAGGCTTTATCCAAGTCGCTATCGAGGGACTTCATCTGTTTAATAGCCTTCTTGAGACCCAGCCATTGTCCCATATCTGTCCCCGCTTCTTCACAGAGTTTGTAAGTCGCCTCTGTCGGAGTTTCTTTGATGAGAATATTGGGAAATGCTTCTTTGAGCCCCTGTTCTTTGAACTTGTTCCGCAGGGGATACACTGATAAGTCATCGCCACCGCCAGACTCAAATAAACCCACAGTTTGCTTCTTGGAAGCCGCTGCTAAGATGGTATTGATTGCCGCCTCAGACGACGCCCCAACCGCACCCGATACCGGCGGCGCACCAATGACAAGTCCTGCTGCCATCTCGGTCAGTTCCCGGACTTCTTGGATATCTGCGGATCGCAGGTCTAGCATTTCTACAGCGATGCCAGTCTTGGTGATGCCGTGGGCGATCGCTTGAGAGAGGCGATCGCTATAGCCGTAATCAGAGACATAAAATACAGCTACAGTCTTCTCAGCCTTAGTTTGTTCCTTGCTCCACTGCTCGTAGCGACCGGTGAGTTCCACCAAATTATAACGCAGCAGGGGTCCGTGACCCGTAGCAATGGTGGTTATTTCTGGCAGTGCCTTCATCCGCTTCATCGCACTCAGCACCGATCGGGCATTGGGAGCCATCAAGCATTCATAATAAAATCGGTAATCTGCTTCGATCGCACTCAAGTCCTCGTCATAAATGCTGTCAGAACAGTAATGCATGCCAAAAGCATCGCAAGTAAAGAGAATTTGGGTTTTGGCATCGTAGGTAAAGATGGTGTCCGGCCAGTGCAAATTGGGAGCTGACACGAATTCGATCTCATGACCGTTACCCAAATCCAGTTTGTCTCCGTTCTTGACAATTTTACTCTGAAATGGAGTGTGAATCAAATTTTCCAGAAACTGAATCGCCACCTTGGCCCCGACTACTGTCGCCTGGGGAGCCAGTTCTAGCACATCCTTTACCAAACCGCTGTGGTCTGGTTCGGTGTGGCTGATAATCAGATAATCAATCTGGGCCGGGTCCATGATACCCGTGAGGCTGTCCAGGTACATTTGGCTAAACTTGGCATGAGATGTATCAACTAGGGCTACCTTCTCCCCCCGGATCGAATATGAGTTGTAGGTAGTGCCGTTTTGCAGCCCGAACTCAATGTCGAACCGATCGCGGTCCCAGTCCAGCGATCGTATCGCCGTCGTATCTGCCGCGATCTCCAGGGTCGTTTCCATCGTCAGGCGCTTTTGGGTTATTTCCGTTCTTTCCGCCAGGGCTACCATAAGTCTTCTCCTGCTTGCATTGCTGACAGGTGGCGATCTGGGAATCAACGGGGGTGACCCGATCCTCGAGCGTTCATCACCTGTTTCTCTTATTATGGCATTTTGTTAAGATTTGTAACTTTATTATAACTAATGATACGATCGGATAAAAACTTATTTTCAGTATTGATGCAAATTATTGTGTCTTATATAAGACACAATAATTTGCAAGTATCTCCGTAGGCTAAGACTGGCGATCGCCCGCAAAGGCCGCGATTCGCGAGGGCTTAATTGCTGTGGTAGAATATGGCACGGGACGCAGGTTGAATGATGGTACTATTCCCCCCACCGCTGGTAAAACTGGCACTGCTGAAGTGGTCGGACAACCCGATCATGCCGTGTTTGTTGCTTATGGACCGGTCCCGGACCCGGAAATCGCCATCGCTGTGGTGGTGGAAAATGGCGGCTATGGCTCTCCCGATCACAAAAAAAATATTTGAGGCTTATTTCTCGAAACATGCAGCCCAAATCTGATACCTGCTATACCTTAAAAGGGATCGACGATCGCAAAATGTTTTGCGTTGGTGTCCTGCGCGAGGGGGATCTCGGAATCTGTAACTGTGGTACACTTCAACTTTTGATCCCCCGAGAAGCATACAAGAGGCTCAGGGCGAGGAGATTGCTACACGGGGGCGGTTACTCTTAACTTACAAGGAGCTCGTCCCCCCGCTCCCCCCTCGCAATGACATATTGGCTGCAATGGGTAAGCGTAGTTCCTTAAAATTCGCGGTATATCTTGAAAATAGATTAAGCTGGAAATATGCCATGCTGTAGTGCCAGAGGTAGATTAATGAGCAATTCCGGAACTAAGGCGATCGCCAGCGAGCTGAAAACCCAAGCTACGATCCTGGGAGGCTTAGTCGCCATTTTCTGGATCGTAGAAATTATCGACCAGATTTTCTTCTCCAAGGGGATGGGACTGGCTGTTTACGGGATTCTACCCCGTAACCCCATGGGACTAAGGGGAATTCTGTTTGGGCCTTTTCTCCACGGAAATTTTCCTCACCTAATAGCTAATACTATCCCTTTCCTGACACTGGGATGGTTTATTATGCTGCAAGAAACTAGCGATTTTTTGATCGTTACAGTCATAACAGCGATCGTGAGTGGGTTGGGAGTCTGGCTGTTTGGTTCCCCTGGCTTTCACATTGGTGCCAGTGGGGTGATCTTCGGTTATCTGGGTTTTCTGCTGCTACGGGGCTATTTTGAACGCAGCTTTGCCGCGATCTTTTTCTCGGTAGTTGTGGCTTTCTTCTATGGTAGTCTGATTGCTGGTGTCTTGCCAGGAAAGGTGGGAATATCCTGGGAAGGTCATCTGTTTGGCTTGATCGGTGGGGTGCTGGCGGCAAAACTCATGGCCCGCCGCCAAAAATACCGTTAGCTAATTGGATAGCGATGCCTAAAAAACAGAAGTTTCCTCACCTAGTTGGTTCTAAATGGACTGCTCGGCAAACAACCTGGGGTTGGCGACATTTTCAGGTGGTTAATCGCAAGAATGAAGGACTCTGGGTGTTCGCAGAAATAGTGGCATCCTGCGACCCCTCTGTCCGTTTCTGGTTGAATGCTCAACAGCTTAAGGATCGATCGCTCTGGCAACCGGGTTGGCAAACTTTACAGGAAATGCAAGAGGAAAGCAATTGTTAGGCGATCGCCCCGTTCGCAGTAAGACACCGTAAACGGTGTCTCCCAGGCGAAAGCGCCTAGAGATTATCAGGATCTAATCCCATTTCTATTAATTTAGCAGCCAACTGCTCGGCCCGTGGCTGAACGCGCATGGCTGCGCCACGCTGCGCGTTCGGCCCGTTCTTTTTCCTGCTGGGCCCGTTCTTTTTCCCGCTCGGCCTGTTCTTGTGCGCGATCGGCCCTTTGCCGCTCTTCATTTCTCTGGTGTTCAACCTGTCGTAGATGCTCTTGTTCTTCCCTGATTAAATGTTCCACAAGTGGAGGCCAAAGGACTGTATCTACTGATAAAACCAGTTCCGAAAACTGCACAGAACTGAAGGATTGTCCTCTTGTATATTCTACATGAGCGTAGCCAGGCTGACCTTCAGGATTGCTCAAAATCCATACTTGCTCTTTATTGGGATCTATTATCGCGGAAGTTCGGACAGATACTAGACGACAACAGAGAGACTGTGGAAAGACAAAAAAATGGAAGTCAGCAATTAGTTTCTGAAATCCAACAACCTCTGCCGACTGAACCTAGCCAAGAAAACCAAAAAAATTCAGGAAAGATAGAACCAGGAAAAATCGAACGATATGACTATGAGTACAAGCAGGAAGGTGTTTGTAATTTATTCATGGTTTTTGAGCCTTTTTCTGGTCAACGTCATATTACGATTACCGATAAACGTACAGCATTTGATTATGCCCATCAAATGCTGAATTTAGTAGATGTTCTCTATCCTGAGGCTAAAAAAATTACTGTTATTCAAGATAACCTTAACACTCATACACCAGCTTCTCTTTATAAAGCTTTTAAGCCAGCGGAAGCTAAAGGAATTCTAGAAAAGTTAGAGTTTCACTATACCCCCAAGCATGGCAGTTGGCGAGATCTGGCAGAAATTGAATTCAGTGTTTTAGCAAGACAATGTTTAGATCGTCGAATTCCAGATAAGAAAACCTTGCTTCAGGAGGTTGTCGCTTTTCAACAGCGCCGTAATCAAGATTCTGCTCCTGTTAACTGGCATTTCACAACGCCAAAGCGTCAATCACCTGACAGGGAAACTAAAACAAGAAAACATTAGACCCTACCAGTACTGTCTAACGATACAAGTTGCGTCAGTCAAGGCTATAATAGAGACATAAGCTATTATATATATAGCAGTTCTCTTGCTTAGTGCGATCTGCTGTTGGAGCATAGTTGGCCCGACGGATGGCCGCTGCGCTTTTTCGTATACGAAGTGCTGCGCAGCAGCTAGTGCGCTTCTCCAGAGGAGACACCAGAGCGAATCTCTTTATTCTCGGAAGTTTTGGATCGCGAATTCTCCCCCCTGAAGCGTTACGATGCGCTGCGCACGCCTCGCTGCTGCGCGATCGGGAGTAAGCAGCCCAGAATTAGCCCAGAGTACCCAAAGAAACTATTCTCCATTCAAAATAGATGTCAAGTAAAGATTTCAGTCAACCCATTCGAGAAATTACTGTCCAAGAACTAGCGACCCGTCTGAAAACATCCACCTCAAAGTTACAGTTGCTGGATGTGCGAGAACCCTTGGAAGTGGAGATGGCCTCCATTGCAGGCTTTGAAGTTCTCCCATTGAGTCAATTTTCCGAATGGTCCACACAGATTCACTCTCGCTTCGACAAGGACGCAGAAACGGTTGTCATGTGCCATCACGGGATCCGTTCTGCCCAAATGTGTCAATGGTTGATAGATCGAGGTTTTACCAAGGTCAAAAACCTGGCTGGAGGGATCGATGCTTACTCCATACTGGTAGATCGGACTGTTCCCCGCTATTGAGGAATTGTTCGGGACGATCGGGCTCTACCGGAAATGATAATAATCATGATTGAGATGCTACAGAATAATAAATAAATATATCTTTAGTGATTGTCACGTAATCAATATGAATAAAAGGTAAGTATTATAACTGTAGCAAAGGTCAATAGAAAATAATAATAATAGGATAAAAGTATACCAGATAATTAGAGATTAAGATAAAATTAAAATAAAAAAGCTGCTATCTTGAGTAAATAATGCAGGTTTAGCCACCAGTACTTACCTGGAAGCAGGAGATCGGGCTGACAATTGCGCAAGAGTAAATAGGGCTGAGACTCAAATGGACTTTAACCTCAATAACCGGCAGCAACGTGTTCTCCAGGCAACAGTGCGTCAGTACATTGCCACAGCTGAACCCGTGGGATCGAAATCCCTAGTAGAAGAGTATGCTTTTGCAGTTAGCCCTGCAACAATCCGATCGTGCCTGGGCTTTTTAGAAAAGGCGGGGCTACTATATCAACCTTATACTTCAGCGGGGCGGGTGCCAACCGAGTCGGGTTATCGCATTTATGTGAACCAGTTGATGACGCCCAATGAAGCCACAGGGAGAGAAGTAGAGAAATTACTACGAGATCGATTGAATTGGGATGACTGGAGTTTTGAAGGATTGCTCAGAGGTGCGGCTCAAATTCTGTCTCACCTGAGTGGGTATATTACCTTGATTACGATGCCCTCATGGAGTAGCACGGGAGTACATCACGTGCAGCTGGTGCAGGTAGATCCGGGAAGGGTAATGTTGATTGTGGTGACGGATACCTACGAAACTCAGTCATCCTTGATGGAATTGCCTCAAGCCGATCTGGGGTACGAACTGGATGGGGAAA
Organism: Hormoscilla sp. SP12CHS1; assembly: GCA_014324065.1. Lineage (GTDB taxonomy): Bacteria > Cyanobacteriota > Cyanobacteriia > Cyanobacteriales > Desertifilaceae > Hormoscilla. Next base: position 13,001 of record JACOMV010000065.1, read on the forward strand.
TAGTAGAACGAGAATTGCAGATTTTGTCTAACTTTTTGAACAGCAAGCTGCGGGGCCGATCGCTCAGAGAATTAGCTAAGTTAGACTGGAGTGAGTTAGACCGGGAATTTGAAAAGTATGCGGATTTTTTGCGGTCATTACTGACAGAGTTAAGCCGTCGCAGTCAGTTTCCAGCTGCTACCAAACTGTGGATATCAGGTGTAGCGGAGGTGTTGCGGCAACCAGAATTTTCTCAGTTGCAACAAGTCCAGACTCTGATCGGACTGTTCGAAGAAGAACCTTTACAGATATTGCCTTTAATTTTTGAAGACCCTGATGTCGATGCTACAGGCAGACGAGTGAATGTCTGGATAGGTTCTGAGAATCCCTTGGAACAGATGCGTACCTGTACCCTGATTGTCTCTCGCTACTGTAAGGGTGCAGTACCTGTCGGAAGTGTAGGGGTTTTAGGACCAACTCGGATGGTTTATGAAAATGCGATCGCGGTAGTTGAAGCCACTGCTGATTATCTCTCTGAAGCTTTAAGTTAATGACATGAGAAAATCAAAAGTATTGTCTGGTTTGATGGGTGTCTGTGTCGGCGATGCCTTAGGGGTGCCAGTGGAATTTACCAGTCGCGCCGCGCGACTACAGGCACCCGTGACAAGGATGAGCGGTTATCGTACTTATAACCAACCTCCCGGGACTTGGTCAGATGATAGTTCCCTGACGTTGTGCTTGGCAGACTCTCTCTGTCAGGGGTTTGATTTAAGGGCGATCGGTCCGCGGACGGCCCGAAAAATCGGTCAATCTTTTTGTCACTGGTACAATGAAGCATATTGGACTCCCCACGGCGAGGTCTTCGACATTGCCGGTACGACCTGCAATGCTATTGAAAGTCTGCTCGAGGGAGTTTCTCCTGTGGAAGCGGGGGGACTGATGAATGGAGTAATGGCAATGGTTCGTTAATGCGCATTTTGCCCCTTGCTTTCTATCACCAAACCTTCGATTTTCCAGAATTAATGCAGCGGGTGCATGACTGTTCTTGCATTACTCACGGTCACGCGCGATCGCAAATCGCTTGCGGCATTTATATTAGCATAGCCGTTTGTTTGCTGCAAGGGTTAGAACCAAAATCAGCGTATCTCCAAGGGATTGAAAAGGTAAAAGAAATATATTCACCAAGAAAGTATGCCATAGAAATGTATCGGTTTGAACGAGTAGGCAGTGGCGCGATCGATAGTTTATCAATGGATGAAATCAAGTCAGGAGGCTATGTAATAGATACTCTAGAAGCAGCGTTGTGGTGTTTGTTAACAACATCTGACTATGCCGAAGCAGTCCTGAAAGCAGTGAACTTGGGAGGCGATACCGATACGACGGGTGCTGTAACGGGTGGTTTAGCTGGAATTTACTACGGGGTAGAAAACATTCCCACAGAATGGATCGAACAAATTGCTAGAAAAGATGATATTATAGATTTGGCAAATCGTCTAGAAGCAGCCGTAGGTTGGGTCTCCGAACGAAACCCAACCGCTGCATCAGGCAAAAAAAAGCCGTAGGTTGGGTCTCCGAACGAAACCCAACCGCTGCATAAGGTATGATACCATTTGTAAAAAAGTTGCTAAACATAAGAGCACGAAAGTTCTGTCACTTCGCTGTCAGCCCGCAGGGGGTTTTAACCCCCTGCTAATAGCTAAAGTCGGTTAAAACCGACTAATAATATAAAGTTAAACCGCATTTTTTTCCAAAAAGGTATGAGTTTAAGCGAAGATATCCTTAAAATTGCTACCGATATTGCCGACAAATATATGGTGCCAACTGAATCTATTACTCTCTCTGAAAAAGACTGGGAAATTGTGACTTCTGCAATTAACGATCCTCCAGAACTCAATTCTGCTCTAAAAACTGCCATTAACCGCTATAAAAAAGAAAAGTTATAAAAATCAATGGAGTATTATTTGTTCGATTGAAGCCGTAGGTTGGGTTTCGTACCTCAACCCAACCGCTGCATATAGGGCAGGTTTGGGGGCAGGTGGGGCCATTGGAGATATTATGAAAGCTATCAAAGTTATGGGAAGGATTGACGATCGGGGACAACTGGCGTTAGATGAGCCTTTGTCAATAGATACAAACCAGGACGATGATGACGAACCCAAAACGCAAATTCTGGAGGATTTTCGGCAAGCATGGCATGAAGCAATGACCGGTAAAACAATTCCAGTTGCCCGACTGTGGGAAGGAATTGACGATGACCTCCGAACCCTTAATTAAGGTCGGTGTTACATCCGGTGGCCTTAAGGTAACAGTTGAGGGGCAGGTGGGGAGGCGATCTGGTCTTTGGATGTAAGGCGGAGCCGCCCGAACCCTAAAGGGTCCGGCTACGAGAACCAAGCCCGCCTGCGCGGGCTATATTACTTGCCCCCGATCGCCCAGATAATTCTACCATAGCCCTGGCGGTGTGACCAAGTATGAGGTCCGCGATGCTTTCGCTCGTGATGACCACCGCCGCCAATCTTGTGCTAGACTAGAGATAGGAGTATGGAGTATATAGAGCTATGGTTGCAAGTAGCAAGCCCGATGTACTAGAATATCGGCCTAGTAAACTTTTGAGTGATGAACCGCCCTTGGAAACATATCGCCATCTCAATCAAATCATGCTGTTACTGTGGTGCCTGAACTGGTGGTGGCGCGATCGCCCGGATGCACCGCCTTCCCGACGCAACAATTTCTTTGCAGCAGGAAATTTGACGATATATTACAGTCCGCGTCGGCGCCGGAACGAGAGATTCAGAGGTCCAGATTTTTTTGTAGTATTAGACACGGAGTACAGAGAACGTACAAGTTGGGTAGTGTGGGAAGAAGATGACAAGTATCCAAATGTGATTATAGAAATGCTCTCAGACTCAACTGCCGAAACGGATAGGGTTACTAAGAGAGAAATATACCAAAATGTATTCAGAACTCCTGAATATTTTTGGTTCGATCCCTATAGCTTGGAGTTCCAAGGATTACGCCTTTCTCAACAGGGAGAATATGTGGAAATCCCACGGAACGATCGGGGCTGGATGTGGAGCGAACAGCTAGAATTGTATTTGGGAATAGTAGAAGAAAAGCTGAGGTTTTTGACGGCAACGAGAGAGTTGGTTCCCGATCCCACAGAATCATCTATCCAAGAAATGCTGCGGGCTGAAGCAGCAGAGGCCAAATATGAAAGGTTGCGCAGTCAGCTACAAGAACGTGGGATAGATCCTGATGAATTCAATTAGGAGCCGATCGCTCTTTGGTCGGTGCTGCGATCGCTCATGGCAACTTAATTCCTTGCCGTGCGATCGCCCATCTAATTATACCATAAGACTTGGGGCGATCGGATCAAGTCAATCTATTTCATCTCTTCCAGGACTTCATGTAACGGTAAATCAACAGCTTCGGCAATTTGTTCTGCTGTTAAGCGGAGTTTAGTTAACTTAGATACAGTATTTAATTTAGTTGCGTGCAAGACATTCTCCACCGTTGCATTGGTATCTCTTGTCTTTTCTGGATTTGATTGGGTATTTGTTGCATCTCGGTTTTCTAATTTGGCCGTTTCGGGATTAGGAGAAATATGGAGATTGCCAATCTGAAGCTTGCCAATAATCCGATCTTGAGAATTTGCGAATCCTAAACGTTCAACGACAGCGCGAAAATTATATTTATTTAAATTTTCGCCTAAAATATCTGACAAAAGTTGCAATATTTCGTATCCCTTATCTTTCGCATTACCAGTGCTGCATTTATACGTTTCTGCGATTTCTTCGTACTTCTGACCATTGAGATATCCCTTCAATATTTCCATTTGCAGACTATCCAAGTGCTTCCCGGTTTGCTGGAAGACCAAATCATCGATCGAATTTAACACCGCTTGCCAGTCCATCCTCGCGATGACTCCTCCGAAAAATTTACTTATCCGCCATTATCCGTCATCATCCGTCATTTTGACATTTTTTAAGAAAGTATCCGTCTTTATCCGTCTTTCGCCTATTTCCCCTGCAAGCGACCTCCAAAATTTATAGCCCTCCGCCGATCGCCAGTTAAAATAGAAACACCAACTGATGATGACGCCCATCCCGATTTTTGGCGCTATAATGTAGGTAATCAATTACAGCAAACTTGTGATGGCTGAAATTACCCTAGACCAAACCCAACTAACAGAATTGCTCAAAGCAGCAATAGGCGAAACCCAACTGAAAGAATTGTTCAAATCAGCAATTATTGAGTTACTGCAAGAACAAAAAGAAGAGTTTTCCGAAGTTTTAACAGAAGTCCTAGAAGATATATGGATGAAAAATGCGATTCAAGAAGGTGAAAATACTGAAATCGTCAGCCGCGAGCAAATATTACAAATTCTTCAGAGACAACCATGAACGTTGAGTTTAGAAAAAACTTTCAAAAAGATTTGCTCAAAATTATTGATGCCCAATTGTATGAAAGAATTCAGGAAATTATCGAACAAGTTGAACGATCGGAAAACTTGAGTGAAGTTAGCAATGTTAAAAAACTAAAAGGCGAGGCAGATTGCTATCGCATTAGAGTGGGAGATTACAGAATAGGTATTAAAGTTAATGATGGTGTAGTCTCTTTCGTCAGGATACTGCACCGAAAAGAAATTTACAGATCTTTTTCTTAATTTATGAATTGGGTTTAGTGCCGATATTTATGATGGCCCTTGCGAAAGTGGGATGCACCCTTACGTAAGTGTCAACAATCACCTTCAGATTACTTGTCTTTGTTGCTTATAATCATAATCTTATTCATAGTCTATAGTACCAAACAAGTCCCACAGTTTCAGTTGTTGGCGACCTCTTCTATTAATTGATTAACTGTTGAATGACGGACTAGCAGCCTGAATTAGCAAACCCTACTTAATCGTAACCTCAAATGACTCAAACCATTGATTTTACCGGACTCACTCCCGAACAAATCTTACAGATTTATGAGATGATAGAGACATTTCGCGCTCTCAATAGACATCAGCACCAATTAACAGAGTCGGAAATATCCTCATTCGATCCAACTCCGTTATTTTTTGAAAGCGAAATCCTCCAACCCTTTAATCGTAGCACGCTCTATGGCAACAGAACCTAAACGAATGATCTCGACACCAACCTTCTCGCCTACGTTGTCAATACTAAAGCACCTCAACACAGGGCAGCATTGGAAGTATTGAGACCCAGTGAAACAGAAATTCTCTGCGTTTCATCTCATAAAAATTCTTTCGTCATTGATTATTTCTGCAAGTGATTGACTTAATACACCCGTGCGATCGCGAAAAATATCTATCCAGACTGATGTATTAATCAAAAACCTTTCTGGTTTCCCGCAAAGCTTTGTAATCGTAGTTGCTAGTAAATTGAATTTGTCCGCTTAAATCCAGTAGATTCCGCTTTTTGCGGGTGCCGATAAGTTCTTGCAAAGCAAATTCAATCAGTTCTTTTTCTGTATTTAATTTGGTTAAGCGAAATGCTTCTTTAACCAATTCTTCGTTAAGTTCAACGTTAGTTGTCATATGTTTCTGGGTTACCGGTAAATTATTAATGCCAGATTATCGGAAATAATTCAGTAAATTATCCAACAAGTTTAAGCTATTCTCAACTTAATGCAAGGTCACCGGAATATACGATTGGAAATTTTCAAAATCTTTATCCATTGTGAAAATACTATAGCCGCGATTATGAGCCACCGCACAGATTAAAAAATCAGTATTTGAACCTTGAATACCATTGCGGCGACAGGTGTTGAAAAATTCTGCCGCTAGTTCGTAGTCTTCAGTGGTTAATTCTAGGTCTGGAAAAGCACGAAGATAGTCTCGTAATCGTGCGAACTGTTCCGGGTAGCGAATCCCTGAAAGCACTTCCTGACGAATTGCACCCAATAAAACGACTCGTCCATCTGCAATCAAATCGCGCAACAGGTTAACTTTAGCAATCTCATCTGTTGGTGTGTTGTGCCGCAAAGTAAGCGACCAAACGGAAGTGTAAATAATAACCTTCATCTTACTTTTCTTTTTTCCTTATAATCATAATCTTCTTCATAGTCGATAGTACAAAATAAATCCAACACTTTCAGTTGTTCGCGACGTTGTATGTATTCCAGCAAAGCCTCTTCTATCAACAAATTTACTGTCGAATGGTTGCTCAAATCCAGGGCTTTATCGAGTAGTTTTTCATCAATTTTAAGCTGTGTTACCATGTGTTTTAAACCAAGTAAGAGATGACCAAAATATGCGGACGCAGGATAGCTATGCAATAATTTTGAATTGACTACCATCCCCAAGTGCCAGGTCCACCCTTAAAGGGACCGACAATATCGCTAGTGCGCCAACCCCCGTAGAAATCACCAGCTTGCGCCTGCACCAGTTCCCCATCAACATAGCAAGCGTCCATCATTTGCGCGTAAAAAGCCAAATAATCCTTGATTCCTTCAAAGGAGGGCGTCGGGTTAGGATAATCCCAGGCCCCATTGGCCGCCTGTTTCTCCCCGACAGCGATCGTGTAGTAACTGGCAGGTCCTTTCCACTCGCAAAATGATGTCTTGGGCGTCGAGGTTAGATACTCCAGCTTGACATCTTCCGGTGGAATGTAGTATGTTGGAGGATGGCTAGTTTCCAATACCCGTTTAGCCTTGCGGGTATCGGCAATAGTCACGCCATTGAAGATGACTTGGATATGCTTGTTAGAATCTTCCAAGCGGGGAGGGCGCGGGTAATCCCAGACAGATTCTTGACCCGGACCTGGTATAATGCGATCGCGTTTCATGGTTAGTCAGCCTCCTGTGAGATAAATTCCCGCACCACCCGCAGTTGATATTCAGTCGGGGAAGAAGCGGGGTCTACTTGCTTGAGCCAGTTAACAGCTTCCCAGAGTTCCAGTTTATGGTAGCGCATGAGGTAAGCGATACAGACAGTAGGCGATCGCTGCATACCAGCCAAACAATGGACATAATGGGCAATTGGTTAGAGATCGTCTGGTGGACCAGTTCCACCGCCCGTGCCAGATCGCCAACTTTGAGTTCAATATCGTAATGACTGTCTGGAATAAACCAGTGCAAACACTGAAAATTGCTCCTGACATCTTCAGGTAAGGCACCTTCTTGCTCAGCACATAGAGAGAGTACAACCTGAATATCAGCCGCCGCCAGTTGGGCCGAGTCACCCGGTTGGGGCAATGGTCCGACAGCTAGCTTACCAGGAATCACCCAATTAATCGAGAGGGAGTTCCCTTTCGATATCAATGATGGCGCTAGTCGCTTGAGAAAGTTAGTCCAAAAAGAAGCCAACAAGATAAAAAACATATCTATCCCACTTTCCGCACGACAAGTTGTAACATATCTTGTAATAAGTAATTTATCGGTCAGATTACTCAGATTACAATTGCCATACTTTTTGTAATACGTACTATATCTGACAATTTCGCAAACGTGACTTATATTTATTTATTTATAACTCAAGTTGCGACCTATAAAAATTTCTACGTCCCAGACAGCCATTTTTGGTAAATTTCTCCGCAAAAATGCCA